>VERS01000549.1 GCA_018882545.1 Mycobacterium sp. | reverse complement strand
GTCTAGTCACGGCTATCGTCGTGCCTCATGCGGAGATGGGCCCTGCTGTCGGGGGCGATCCTCACCGAAGTCACCGGCACCCTGGCGCTGCGGGCGTTCCAGGACCACCGGGGCTGGCTGATCCTGGTCGTCGCCGGGTATTCCGCGTCGTTCTTCCTGCTGACCCGGGTGCTGCGGGCGGGGGTGCCGGTCGGCGTGGCCTACGGCATCTGGGGGGCCGCGGGCACCGCGATCACTGCGGTGCTGGGGTCGGTGATCTTCGATGATCCCTTCACCGCGCCGATCGTGTTCGGCATCGGGCTGATCATCACCGGGGTACTGCTGGTGGAGTTGGGCTCGCGCGCGACAGCCGGTTCGGCGGCCCAACCATGATGTGGCTCACGCTGGCCGGCGGGATCGTGCTGGAGGTGCTCTCCACCCTGGGATTACGCGCCTCCGACGGGTTTCGGAAGCGGGCGTGGATCGCCCCGGTGATATTGGGCTACGTCGCCTCGTTTGCGCTGGTGTCCTGGACACTGTCGCTGGGGATGCCGGTGGGCATCGCCTACGGCGTGTGGTCGGCCTGCGGGGTGGCCCTGGTGGCGTTGCTGGCCAAGATCCTCTTCGCCGAACCGCTGACCCCGGTGATGCTGCTGGGCATCGCGCTGATCATCGCCGGTGTGCTGACCATCGAGGTGTCCGGGTCGGTCGGCTGAGCTTGGGAGTTATCCGGCGCGGATCCGGGGCGGCACGAGAAGATGTCTGCCATGGCTGAACCGTGGCTGACCACTCTGGCCGACCGGCTCGGGGTGGCATGCGCCTACCACGATTGGACCGGGAACTTCCTGACGGTGGAGTCCTCGACCATCGTCGCCGTGCTGGCGGCGCTGGGAGTGCGCGCCGAGACCGAAGAGGACTGCGCGGCTGCGCTTTCCGCGCTGGATCGACGATACTGGTCACGCCCGCTGCCGCCGACGATCGTCGCCCGCTCCGGAACGGAGGCGGCGTTCTGGGTGCACGTCACCCACGGTGCGCCGGCGCAGGTGTGGGTGCGCCTCGAGGACGGCACCGTACGTTCCGGCATCCGGCAGGTCGACAACTTCACCCCGCCGTTCGACCTGGGCGGCCGGCTGGTCGGAGAGGCCACCTTCGTACTGCCGGGCGATCTGCCGCTGGGCTACCACCGGGTTCACCTGCGCTCCGGTGACCTGGAGTCCGACGCCCCGCTGATCGTCACGCCGTCCTGGTTGGGGTTGCCGGCCCGGATGGGAGCCCGCCGAGGGTGGGGCCTGGCCACCCAGCTTTACAGCGTCCGGTCGAAGGGGTCCTGGGGTTTCGGGGACCTGTCCGACCTCGCCGATCTGGCCGTCTGGGCCGGTGCCCGGCACGGCGCCGACTACGTGCTGGTCAATCCGCTCCACGCGGCCGCGCCGACCCAGCATATGGAGCCCTCCCCCTACCTGCCCACCTCCCGGCGGTTCGTCAGCCCGCTCTACCTGCGGGTCGAGGCGATCCCGGAGTTCGCCTGGCTGCCCAAACGCAAGCGGGTACACGCCCAACGAAAAGCTTTGCAGGCCAGCGCTTCCAAGTCCGACATCATCGACCGCGACGCGGTGTGGGCGGCCAAACGCAAGGCCCTGGAACTGGTCTACCGGGTGCCCCGGTCGGCGGGCCGGGAACTGGCGTTCACCGCTTTCACCGAACGCGAGGGCACCGCCCTCGACGATTTCGCAGTCTGGTCTGCGCTGGCCGAGAAGTACGGAGCGGACTGGCGTACCTGGCCGGAAGCTCTGCAGCACCCGGCCAACCCGGAGGTCGCCGCGTTCGCCCAGCGCCACCGGCGCGAAGTGGACTTCCACCGCTGGATGCAGTGGCAACTCGACGATCAACTGGCAGCGGCACAGTCCCAGGCGCTGCGGGCCGGCATGGCGCTGGGCATCATGCACGATCTGGCCGTGGGTGTGCACCCGAGCGGGGCCGACGCCTGGTCGCTGCAGGAGGTACTGGCACTCGGCGTCACCGCCGGAGCGCCGCCGGACGAATTCAACCAGCTGGGCCAGGACTGGTCGCAGCCGCCGTGGCGGCCCGACCGACTCGAAGAGCTTGGCTACCAACCGTTCCGGGCGCTGATAGCGGCGATCCTGCGACACGCCGGCGGGGTCCGCATCGACCACGTCATCGGGCTGTTCCGGCTGTGGTGGATCCCCAAGGGCGCCGCACCCACCCAGGGCACCTATGTGCGCTACAACCACGACGCGATGATCGGCATCGTCGCACTCGAGGCCCATCGGGCCGGCGCGGTGGTGGTGGGCGAGGACCTCGGCACGGTCGAACCGTGGGCACGCGACTATCTGCGCGAGCGCGGGGTGCTGGGCACCTCGATCCTGTGGTTCGAGATCGACCAGTACAGTCGGGGACCCCTGGCGGCCGAGCACTGGCGGGAGCTGTGTCTGTCCTCGGTGACCACCCACGACCTGCCACCCACGCCGGGGTACCTGGACGGCGAACACGTCCGACTGCGCGGAGAGCTCGGTTTGCTCACCCGGCCCGCCGAGGAGGAACTTGCCGACGACCAGGCCTGGCAACAGCAGTGGCTGGCCGAATTGCGCCGGGTCGGCCTGCTCGGCGCCGAGGCCGACGAGGAGGATGTGACCTTGGCGCTGTAC
>VERS01000548.1 GCA_018882545.1 Mycobacterium sp. | reverse complement strand
ACGGGGCACTGTCACGCAACGCGCCGGTGGTCCCATAACTGGCAATCCAGGTGGTCCCATCCTCCTGGCAAAAATCAGGTCAAACTGGTCCCATGCTCATGGCAGACGACACGATCTGAGACAAGCGACAGAATCGCAGCTCAAAAGGGCGTGAAATGACATCGAATTCGAGAACCTACAGGGCGGCGGTGGTGGTGTCGAGATGCAACGAAGATTGACAAGACGCACTTCGTTGTTAAACAACGTGAGGCTGCTCGGATAGATGTTTTGGGCCTTTTCCCCTGGTGGGAATGGGTTTTGGCGCCGACGGCCTTGTCAAAGTATCTGTCAATGTAGGTCACTGGGCGGATTGCAATCGGTGTGACGAAACAAGGACCGCCTGAACTGCCACGACGGTGAGTTCAACTCGCGCGCGCAGGCCGTTGGTGGCGACGGCAGTCGGCTGGCCTGCTGCACCATTTGGTCGCCGACCTGAGCCTGCCCGGCGCCGACCCCGACCGCCCTTCGCTGGTCGCTTGCCCTTTCGGTGTGTTGGAGTCGTTGTACTGTCGGGGGATAGGTAGGACGATTGGTAGGATGTTCTTATGGCGAAAGAGAAGATCTCCGTGACTGTCGACGCGGCCCTGCTGGCCGAGGCCGACGCAGACGCCCGGGCGGCCGGGCTGAACCGGTCGGAGTTGATCGAGCACGCCCTTCGCAACGAGCATCTCCGTCGCGCGCTGCACACGTACACGACGCGGACGGCGCCGGCGCTTGACATCGACGCCTACGCCACGCAGGTCTATCAAGCCAACCGGGCCGCGGATCTGTGATCGCGCCCGGTGACATCGTGCCCCGCGAAGACAGCGGCCGCGATCTGTTCGTCGCCGTGTTGTCCAATTCGATTCATCTGGCCGCCAATACCGGCCGAGTGATCACCTGCCCGTTCATCCCCGGCCGAATCCCCGATGACGCGATGGCGATGGTCGTCGCCATCCGCCAGCCCGAAGGCACGCTCCTGCCCGAACTGGTGCAGTGGCTGCCGAGTTCGGCACTCGGTGAACCGATCGGGGCCGTCGGTGCCGATGCACTGGGCGAGGCGACATCTATTGTGGCCGCGCTCATGTCCTAACTCCGCAGCCCACCGAAAGCGTCGACTCTCGGCGGGCGACGGCGACCAATTCAGCGTGTCGATCCGGTCCCGAGTCCCCGAGGACCACTCAGAGCCGCAAGACCGGTGAGTCTCAGGTCCGGGGCCGCAGCCGAAGCCCATCGGCGACCCAGCCAACGTTGCCCTCGCCGTCGCGGACAAAGGGTATCCGCACCCCGGAGGCGATCCCGAGGTCCTTGCCGAGGAAGGTGACCGACTCCGGCCCCTCCGGGACCGGCTCGGCGATGTCGGCCTGCCACGAACCCGGTGCGGGAGTCAGTGTGCTGCTGCGCTGCAGACTGTCTCCGGCGACCCGGAAGTCGTCGGCCTGCCCCGGGTCGACGTAGCGGCCCGCGTAGTCGTTGAGTTGGGAGCGGGGCAGTGTGACGGTTGGTGCGTCGGCGGCTACGAGCAGTGCCGGAGTCAGGCCTGCCTTGCCGGAAAGCCCTGCCAGGCCGCGGTACTGGGTCAGCACCGCGTCCAACGCGCTCTGTCCGGCCACCTCACCGGGCTGGGCGTTGAGCATGAGGATGAAGGCGAAGCCGCGCTCGGGAACCGCGACGAACGACGTGTGCTGGCCCTTGACGTCCCCGTCGTGGGAGATCACCCGCAGCCCCTCGACGTCCTGGACGAACCAGCTGCGGCCCATCGACAGCTCCAGCCCCGGAACCGGCACCGCCGGCTCCTGCATGGCCCGGACGCTGGCCGGCTTGAGCAACGGCGGCCGTCCCGGCTCGGCGCCGGGACGGCCGGCCTCCACATGCATTCGGGCGTAACGCAATACGTCGCGGGTGGTCGACCAGATACCCCCGGCGGGGTCGACGTTGCGGGGCACCCACAGCGGACTCTGAACGACCACCGAATCGCGGCCGTTGATCGGCTGCGCGGTGTGACCGTCGGCGTAGGGCCGACCGAGCACAGCGCCGCGATCCAGCACGGTGTTGGTCAGCCCGAGTGGTCCCAGCACCAGTTGCTGCATCGCGTCGTTGTAATCGGTGCCTGCGCTGACCTCGACCATCCTGCCCAGCAGTTGGAATGCGGCGTTGTTGTAGGAGAAGAACTCGCCGCATCCGAACAGTTGCGGCAGTTTCGGAAGCCGGGTCTCGACGAAGCGGCTCAGCGCGTCGGAATCGTCCCCGGTATCAACGAAGTCGTCGCCGTACCAGCCGGCGGTGTGCTCGAGCAGGTTCTGCACCGTCACCGTCGCCGCGACCTGTTCATCGCTGCACCGCAGACCCCGCAGGTAGCGTCGCACCGGAGCCTGCAGTTGCAGCTTGCCGTCATCGATCAGACGCCAGACCGCCGTCGCGGTGTAGGTCTTGGTCAGCGATCCGATCTGGAAGAGCGTCTCCGGGGTGACCGGACGCCGCGTCGACAGGCTGGCCAGCCCGACGGTGGCGTGCTCTTCGCGTCCGCCGGAGAGGATGCCCAGGGCGGCGCCGGGGATGCGCGCCGAACGCATCGCCGCCACCAGCGCCTCGGTCACGGCGCGGAATTGCGGGGACGCGTCGCGGGCCAGCCCCA
>VERS01000547.1 GCA_018882545.1 Mycobacterium sp. | reverse complement strand
GGACTGGGAGGGGGTGTAGGCACCGATCGACGAGGACAACGCCGAGTCGAAGCTGTCGAAACTAGCACCCCCGACCGACGAGGACGTCCACCCGCTGCCCGAGGAGGAGTGATACCAGCTTGGGTCGGGCGGCGGCTGGCCGGTCGCGGCCTGGTACTTCGCCGCCCAGGCGGCGGCCGCGCCGCCGGCGACCGCGAACGGGACGTAGGCGGTGTAGAGGTCCTTGCGGGCGGCGAAGTCGAAGCGGGACTCCGCGGAGTCGGTTGCCAGCATCCGATGGAATCCGCCGACCTGAGACCACAGCTGCCGGCCCGCGGCGGTCCGGCGTTTCCCGACGCCGGACTTCCAGGCTCCCGTTGACAGCAGGAAGAACACTGCAAACGGCAAGCCCCACAGCGTGATCGGGAAAAACCAGAGCAGGAATCCGCCGAGCGCCAAGACCAGCGCGGCGATGTTGAAGAATCGCAGCAGCAGTTCCACCCGGTGTTTCACGATGAGGCCGCTGTCGGTGGCCCACGTCTTGACGGCAGCGGTCATGTCGTCGCGGGCGCGGCTGAGCTTTCCACCCGCCGACACCGTGCCGTTGGCGTGGAACGCCGCCCCCGGTTGGGTCAGGCCCAGCGCGGAGCCCACCGCCGCACTCACCGGGTCCACGCCAGCCCACCCGCCGGCCGCACCGGCGCTGGTGACCGTCCACTTCTTGCGGCCGTCCTGCCGCAGCGCCAGCAGACCCCGATCGGCGAGGTGGAACAGCGTCGCGGTCAGACCCTGCGCGGGCACCCCCTCGGAACGGATGTATTCGCACTGCACCGGACCGAGTCCCGGCGGTGGTGCGTACTGCAGTGGGAAACCCGGCGCCGGTTCGACGGTCGTGCGCCACCACAGGACGGCGCCCAACCCGGCGGCAGCGGTCAGCCCGACCAGCCACGCCGCCACCGGTACCGAACGGCCCAGCACCGGATCCCAGCGTGCCGACCACGGCAGCGTCGCCCGTGGCGGGGTGGGAACTTCCGTCCCGGCGCGGACGGTCACCGGGGTGCCCGGCGGCAGACCGGCGGCAGCCACCCGGATGGTGTTGCCGTCAACCGACAGACCGGGGCAGGCCTGGCCGATGCCCGGGCCCACTGAGCACTGCGCACCCGGCACCGCACCCGGCAGGGTGATGTTGACCTGGGCCTGCTCGATGCGGTTGTTCCACCGGGCGATCACATTCCAGAAGAAGACCGAGGCGGCTTGGCCAGCCTCGCCGACCGTCGAGGCGAAGGTCTTGACGTCCCCCGTCGAGCCCGGGTCGAGCACGCCCGGGATGGTGTACCGGATCCGGTAGACGTGGCTGCCCGGGTCCAGGTAACTGGCGGGGTCGCCGATCTTGGCGACCACGATGCGGCCCTTCTCCCGGGTCAGCATCTCGTAGGGCACCGGTTGGCCGTCCAGGGAGATCTCGAGGACCTCCGGTATCTGCCGGACGTGGGGGCTGTTGGGGTTGCTGACGTCCCAGAACCGGAAGATTCCGTGCCGGCCGAGGGGGAACTCGGCGGTCACCGTCTCGGTCGCCTGCATCAGGCCGGCCCGGTCGACGGTGAAGTCGGCCCGCAGCGCGGTGATGGTGACCGGGTCGTCGACCGGAGCGCCCTGGGTTCCTCCGGCCAACAGTGCCGGCCACAGCAGGCCGAGTACGACGAACATGACCGGGATGAGCCGCGCGACAGCACGACCGATCCGTTTCATCGGGCCTCCTGGTAGGCGACATGCCGTTGGCAATGAGCCTAAGCCGGTTTGTCAGCCGATGTGCAGCGGGTCGATCTGGACCCGGACGGCTTCGTGGTCATGCCGGGCGCTGCGGATCGCGGTGGCGTCACGCAGAGCCTCGGCAAGCAGCAGACCCTCGTCGCGGCGCACCCTGACCAGAATCCGGGTCGCCGGCCGGCCGGGCGGCGCCGCCGGCGGACGGCGAACCCCGGGCGGCAGATCCACCGGGCCGATCAGGTCGGCATCTTCGGGCAGGACAGCCTGGGCGATCAGCGCGGCAACCGCATCGGGGGTGCCGTCGACGGCTGCGATGTGCACCGCCGGCGGCAACCCGACGGAGGTGCGGCCGTCGAGCTCGGCTTCGGCGTGCCCGACCGGGTCCCATTTGACCAGGGCCTGAACGGTGGGGATGGCCGAGTCGGCCACCACCGCGACCACACCGCCCTCGGCGCGGCAGTGCACCTGGGCTGCCGCGGCCATCCATCGCCGCAGTGCGTCCTCCCCGGCGCGCAGATCCTGTCTGCCGAGCAGCGACCAGGTGTCGAGCAGCAGCGCCGCCCCGTACCCGGCCGGTGCCCGCGGCTCGGCACCGGGCGTGGCCACCACCAGGGCCGGGCCCGGGCCGATTACGGAATGCACCGAGTCGCCGGCCGAGGTGATCACCGTGGTGCCCGGGAAGGCCCGACCCAGTTCCTCGGCGGTGCGTCGGGCTCCGACGACGACGGCACGAATGGCCTCAGCGCCGCAGCGCCGGCACCGCGGCGCAGCGTCGATGCGCCCGCACCATCGGCACACCACACCGTCGGCGTCCCGGTCGGACAACGACAGCGGCCCCATACAGTGCCGGCAGCGGGCGATGGTGCGGCACCGGGCGCAGGCCACCGACGGCAGGTAGCCGCGTCGGGGAACCTGCACC
>VERS01000546.1 GCA_018882545.1 Mycobacterium sp. | reverse complement strand
GGCCGGCGATGGCGTATCAGGCGCTGCGGCACTACGCCGACGCCGGTATCGCCGCCCGCTTCGTCTCCAACGTCGACCCGGCCGACCTGGTGGCCAAACTTGACGGACTGGAGCCGGCCACAACGCTTTTCGTGATCGCCTCCAAGACGTTCACCACCCTGGAGACGCTGACCAACGCCACCGCGGCGCGCCGCTGGCTGACCGAAGCCCTCGGCGACGAGGCGGTGTCCAAGCATTTCGTGGCGGTCTCGACCAACAAGAAACTGGTCGAGGAGTTCGGCATCGACTCGGCGAACATGTTCGGCTTCTGGGACTGGGTGGGCGGCCGGTACTCGGTGGACTCGGCGATCGGGCTGGCGCTGATGGCGGTGATCGGCCGGGAGGCCTTCGCCGACTTCCTGTCCGGGTTCCACCTGATGGACACCCATTTCGCCGCCGCTCCCCTGGAGTCCAACGCCCCGGTGCTGCTGGGGCTGATCGGATTGTGGTACGCCGACTTCTTCGGCGCCGAAACGCGAGCGGTGCTGCCCTATTCGAACGATCTGGCCCGCTTCGCGGCCTACCTGCAGCAGCTGACCATGGAGTCCAACGGCAAGTCGGTGCGCGCCGACGGCACCCCGGTCTCCACCGGCACCGGCGAGATCTTCTGGGGCGAGCCGGGCACCAACGGCCAGCACGCCTTCTATCAGCTGCTGCACCAGGGCACCCGGCTGGTGCCGGCGGACTTCATCGCCTTCTCCCAGCCCACCGACGATCTGCCCACCGCCGACGGCACCGGGTCCATGCACGACCTGCTGATGAGCAACTTCTTCGCCCAGACCCAGGTGCTGGCGTTCGGCAAGACCGCCGAGGAGATCGCGGCTGAAGGCACCCCGGCGAGCGTGGTGCCGCACAAGGTGATGCCGGGCAACAAGCCGACGACGTCGATCCTGGCGACCCGTCTGACGCCGTCGGTGCTGGGCCAACTGATCGCGCTCTATGAGCACCAGGTGTTCGTCGAAGGCGTGATCTGGGGGGTGGACTCGTTTGACCAGTGGGGTGTTGAACTGGGCAAAACGCAGGCCAAGGCGCTACTGCCGGTGATCACCGAGGCTGCCTCGCCGCCGGTGCAGTCGGATAGTTCGACCGACGCGCTGGTGCGCCGCTACCGGACCGAGCGTGGCCGCACCGCCTGACAGGCCGGACCCGCACCAGACCGCACCGAGTGTGAAGCCAGCTTCACACTCGGCGTTCGGTGTGAAGCCAGCTTCACAGACCCGACCGAGCGCACTCAGCGCGGAACGTTGATGCAGCCGATGCCCGGGATGCAGCCGCTGACCTGATCCGGGGTGACCTGACCGGAGGGTCCGCCCGGGATGGATCCCTCAACCAGGCCCGGGGTTGCGGTCCCCGTCGGCCCACCCGGGATGGCGCCACTGGCGCCGTCGGGTGTCACGATGTTGCAGGGCGTGCCGTCGGGGTTGATGCAGGGTGGCGGAGGCGGCGGTTCGGCGGAAACCGGTGCGCACCAGGCGAGCAACGCTGCGGCCGCCGCCGCCAGAGCCAGCGGGAATTTCTTCTCCATGTCAAACATTGTCGCCATCGGAACCCGA
The DNA here is from genome assembly GCA_018882545.1 of Mycobacterium sp. Lineage (GTDB taxonomy): Bacteria > Actinomycetota > Actinomycetes > Mycobacteriales > Mycobacteriaceae > Mycobacterium. Next base: position 1,075 of record VERS01000546.1, on the reverse strand, counting down.
TGAGTGCAATGGTCTCCGGCCGGTACGGCGTCAGTTCAGCAGCCGCGACATCCGGCGGTCGGCCAGCACCTTTCCACCGGTCTGGCAGGCCGGACAGTATTGAAAGGACTTGTCGGCGAAGGACACCTCCCGCACGGTGTCACCACACACCGGACAGGGCAGCCCGGTGCAGGCATGTACCCGCAGCCCGGATCGCTTCTCGGCCTTCAGTGTTGCGGCCTGCTGGCCCGTCGAGCGCTGCACGGCGTCATGGAGTACCGACACCATGGCCTCATGCAGGGCCGACACCTGGGCCGCGGTCAGTTTGGATGACGTTGCGAACGGGGAGATTTTCGCCGCATGCAGGATTTCGTCACTGTAGGCGTTGCCGATACCGGCGATGGTTTTCTGGTCTGTCAGCACCGTCTTGATCCGACCGGTGTTGGGCGCCAACAGTTCACCGAGTCGGTCGGCGCTCAGGCTCAGCGCATCGGGACCAAGCGTCGCGACTCCGGGCACCGCGGCAGGGTCGGATACCAGCCAGACCGCGAGCCGTTTCTGCGTGCCGGCCTCGGTGAGGTCAAAGCCCGCGCCGCCGTCCAGGTGCACCCGCAGCGCGATCGTTCCCCGGCCGGGCTTCAGCGGCGCCGGGCTGAGCTTGTCCGACCAGCGCAGCCACCCGGCTCGAGACAAATGCGTGACCAGGTACAGATCCCCGGCCTGCAGACCAAGGTACTTACCCCAGCGGTGTACCGCCGTGACAGCCGAACCGTGCAACGCGGCGGTGGGCGGATCGAACGTTTTCAGCGCCGACAGCGACGCGACGTCGACCCGGTCGACGACCCTGCCGACGGCGTGCCGTCGGAGATGGTCGGCCAGCGCCTCGACTTCGGGGAGCTCGGGCACTTAGCCGATGGCGCGCTCAGCGCTGCGCAGCGGCCCGGAGAACACCCATCCGACGAGTGACAGCAGGATGGCCGCCCAGATCGCGGTCCACCAAAACTTGTCGATGTGCAGACCCCAGTGCGTGGTGTGGTCGGTGATCCAGGCGGTGATCCACAGCATCAGAGCGTTGACCACGACGTGGAACAACCCC
>VERS01000545.1 GCA_018882545.1 Mycobacterium sp. | reverse complement strand
CCCGCCGGAGGGTTGGGTGGGATTTCGGCGGGCCGGGTCCGGGCGAACACCACGAACAGATCGGCGATCGGCGCGTTGGTGATCCAGCGCTTGTGCCCGGAGATCACCCAGCCGCCGTTGGATTCGACGGCGGTGGTCCCAAGCCCGGCCGGGTTGGACCCCGCGCCGGGTTCGGTCAGCGCGAACGAGGCCACGACGTCGCCAGATGACATCGGAGCCAGCCAACGGGACTTCTGCTGCTCCGTCCCGAACCCCACCAGTACCTGACCGGCGATTCCGTTATTGGTGCCGAACATCGACCGGACCGCCAGTGCGGTGTAGCCCAGTTCCAGGGCCATCTCGACGTCCTGGGTCACGTCCAGACCCAGCCCGCCGAACTGCTGCGGGATCGCGTAGCCGAACAGCCCCATCGCCTTGGCCTGCTCGCGGATATCGTCGGGAACCCGGTCGTGCTCGGCGATCTCCGCCTCCCGGGGCATGATCACGGAACGTATGAAATGGCGGGTCTGGGCGAGGACATCCCGGAAGTCGTCGTCGCCGACCGCTGACTCGGTAGTCATCCGGTCATCAAATACGATGACGCCACAGGGCGACCAGGAGGGTGATCCGATGGCGTTGCTTGCCGGTCGCATCGCGATCGTCACCGGTGGGGCCCAGGGTCTGGGCTACGCCATCGCCGAAGTGTTCATCGCCGAGGGTGCCCGGGTGGTACTCGGCGACCTCGACCCGGAGATGACCCATGCGGCCGCCGAAGCTCTCGGCGGCGCCGACGTCGCCAGAGCGGTGCGGTGCGACGTCACATCCGGGGCCGAGGTCGATGCCCTCGTCGACGCCGCGGTGGCGCAGTTCGGCCGACTCGACGTCATGGTGAACAACGCCGGCATCACCCGCGACGCCACCCTGCGGAAGATGACCGAGCAGCAGTTCGACGAGGTGATCGCGGTGCACCTCAAGGGCACCTGGAACGGCACCAGGGCAGCCGCCGCCGTCATGCGCGAACAGGGCAGCGGTGCGATCATCAACATGTCGTCGATCTCCGGAAAGGTCGGCCTGATCGGCCAGAGCAACTACTCGGCGGCCAAAGCCGGCATCGTCGGGCTGACCAAGGCCGCTGCCAAGGAACTGGCGCATCTGGGGGTCCGGGTCAACGCCATCCAGCCGGGTCTGATCCGGTCGGCCATGACCGAGGCTATGCCGCAACGCATCTGGGACGCCAAACTCGCCGAGGTCCCGATGGGCCGGGCCGGCGAACCCCGCGAGGTGGCCACCGTTGCCCTGTTCCTGGCGTCTGATTTGTCCTCCTACATGACCGGCACGGTCCTGGAGGTCACCGGAGGGCGGCATATATGACCCACGGGGTCGTCACAGCGATGGGAGCGAAAGCGTGAGCCGGCTCGCTCAGACCCTCGGCCTGACCGATTTCCAAACCGAAATCATCATGGCAGTAAGGCAATTCGTCGAAAAGGAGATCATCCCGAGCGCTCAGGAACTCGAGCACGCCGACACCTACCCGCAGGCGATCGTCGACCAGATGCGCGAAATGGGTCTGTTCGGTCTGATGATTCCCGCCGAGTACGGCGGGCTGGGGGAGTCGCTGCTGACCTACGCGTTGTGCGCGGAGGAACTTGCCCGCGGGTGGATGAGCATCTCCGGGGTGATCAACACCCACTCCATCGTCGCCTACCTGATCCGTCAGCACGGAACCGAGGAGCAGAAGCGCCGTTTCCTGCCGCGGATGGCCACCGGGGAGACCCGCGGCGCGTTCTCGATGTCCGAACCCGGGGCGGGATCCGACGTAGCCGCGATCCGCACCCGCGCGGTGCGCGGCCCAGACGGCGGCTACAGGTTGCACGGCCAGAAGATGTGGCTGACCAACGGGGCCAGCTCCACCCTGGTCGCTGCGCTGGTCCGCACCGACGAGGGTGCCGAAAGCCCGCACCGCAACCTGACCGCCTTCCTGATCGAGAAACCCAGCGGGTTCGGGGAAGTCGCCCCCGGGCTGACCATCCCGGGCAAGATCGACAAACTCGGCTACAAGGGAATCGACACGACCGAGTTGATCTTCGAGGGCTACGCCGCCGCGGCCGGCGATGTACTCGGCGAGCATCCCGGACGCGGGTTTTCCCAGATGATGGACGGCGTGGAGGTCGGCCGGGTCAACGTCGCCGCCCGCGCCTGCGGGGTGGCGATCCGGGCCTTCGAACTCGCTGTGCGTTACGCCCAGCAGCGCTCCACCTTCGGCAGGCCCATCGCCGAGCACCAGGCCATCGCCTTCCAACTGGCCGAGATGGCCACCAAAGTCGAAGCCGCGCACCTGATGATGGTCAACGCCGCCCGGCTCAAGGACTCCGGCCGGCGCAACGATCTGGAGGCCGGCATGGCCAAGTACCTGGCCAGCGAGTTCTGTGCCGAGGTCACCCAGCAGAGTTTCCGCATCCACGGCGGCTACGGATACTCCACGGAGTACGAAATCGAACGGCTGATGCGCGATGCCCCGTTCCTGCTGATCGGTGAGGGCACCAGTGAGATCCAGAAAACCATCATCAGCAAAAGGCTGCTGAAGGACTATCGGAGCTGAGCATGGCAACAGAGAACAAGACGACATTCTGCCGAATCTGCGAATCGGTCTGCGGCATGGTGGCAACCGTCGAGGACGGTCGCCTGGTGGC
>VERS01000544.1 GCA_018882545.1 Mycobacterium sp. | reverse complement strand
CCGGATAGACGTAGGGCACGGGGATGGTGGGGGTTCCCCGGACCTGCCACTCTGCAGTGAGCACGATCGCCGACAGCAGACCGTTCAAGCCCAACTTGTTGGCTCGGCAGAAGTCCACGATACGCTCGGTCTCTGCCTCGCTCATCAGGCAGTAGACCATGGGGACACGTTGCGGCACAGTCGGATTGGACTCCGCGGTGTCAGACTTCTCAGGGGTGCGGCGCGATGGTGGCAGATCGTAGACGAACATAGCGCCGAGCATGCGCTCCAGCCCGGAGCGGTCCTTCCGCTCCACGCCGCGGTCGGCGAGGACTTTCTCCATCGGATCCGGCGCGGGATGCACGGTCACCGGCCGGGATTTCCCGGTGGTGACCAGATCGGTGTAGGTGGCGAAGAGTTCCTCCACCAGGCTGAACTGATGGTGGCCGTCGGCGAGGCTGTGGTGGATGTAGAACGTCGGCTGGGCCTGGCCGTCCCTGATCAGGACCCGCAGGTGCACCAGCGCGGCCTGCTGGTCGAACAGCGGTTCGGGAGCCGCGGCGTCGGGGCCGTCGAGCTCGATCACCTCGATGCCGGGGTGCAGAAGGTCGTCCAACACGATCTCGTAGCGCCCGTCGGAGTCTTTCTCGAGGTGGCCGCCGAGCACCGGATGTGACTGCAGCAGCAGATCGAAGGCCTCCGACAGCGCGTCGATATCGACCGCGCCCTCGACGTGGGCGCCCAGCCCGACGAAATTCTGCGTCTCGGCGAACATCTCCTCACTGCGCGCGAGTTTGCGGATTGCCGATGAAGGAAACACCGCGTTCTACACCCCCCGGCGATCAGTCACGTCTGCTGGCCCTCCGATACCCGACCGCCAGCGGAACTGCGATGATGGCGGCTATTCCAGCGGACCATAGCAGCGTTCCGATCACCGGCTTGGCCACGGGTCCGCCCATCGCCAGCCCGCGCATGGCCTCGACGACATAGCTGCACGGCTGATGTTCGGCGAACGGTTGCAGCCACTTCGGGAACTGGTCCAGCGGTACGAACCCCGTGCTGAAGAAGAACATCACCGCCGCGATGACTTCGGTCGCCTGCGGCACCAGGGTGTTCTGGGCGTACAGCGCGATGGTCATCACCACCGCCGAGAAGGCCACGCCGAACACCGCCGGCATGAAGAGCCAGGCCACTGCCTGCGGGAGCCCCTGGGTGAAGCGGAAGCCCAGCAACAGGCCCACACACATGACGAAGGCCGTGATGAGCACGATGCGGCAACCCTCGGCGATCAGCCGGGACAGCAGGCCCGATGCCCGGTGCGACGGCACCACCCAGAACCGGGACAGCAGACCCTCGTCGCGTTCGCGCATGACGCCGACCGCGACGATGATCGCGCCGGAGGTGGCACCGATCAGCGACACCAGAGGCACGCTGCCGTAGAGCGCGCTGTGGCCGGTGACCCGTTTCACCCCGTCACCGAGGACGACGTTGAGGGCCACCAGGAAGCCGGCCGGAAACAGCAGCGACTGCGCGACGGTGGCGGCGTCGCTGCTCCACCGCCGCAGGATCCGGGCGGTCAGCAGAGAGGTCTCGCTGATCAGGTTCATGGCCGCCGCGCAACCCGGGCGTGCAGCCAGAGGAAGATCACGAAGATCGCGCCCACCCAGGCCAGCGCGGGGCCGATCACCGACCAGGTGACGGCCGGGGCCGCCGGGGTGGAGTCGCCGGCCAGCGCGCGCAACGCGTTGAGCCACTGCGACAGCGGTTGGTCACGGACGAACGGCTGGATCCACCCCGGGAACCGTTCCACCGGCTGCAGGCCGACCGAGGCCAGACCGAGGGTCACCTGGGGAACCAGCAGCAGCGGGGCGGTGGCCTCCGGGTTGCGGGTGGCCGCACCGATCAGGTCACCCATCAGTGCCAGAGCCGCACCGATCAGCAGGGCCAGCGCGACGAAACCCACGGTGTGCCAGACACTTCCGTAGAAGCGGAAGCCGATGATGTGCCCGCACACCAGCGCCACCACCAGTGCGACCACGCAGCGGTACATGCTGGCTGTCATCCGGGCGGAAAGCGGCGTCAGCCGGGGCATCGGCATGGCCCGGAAACGCCGGTTGATACCGGCCAGCGCATCGATCGCCGACCGGAACGCAGCAGAGACCGCGGCAAAGAAGATGGCTTGCACGACGATCAGCGGGGTGAGGTACTGGGCGTAACTGCTCATCGGCTGGACCGCGCCGAGGATGTTCTTCAGTGGCAGGTAGAACCCGACCGTGAACACGATCGAACCGATGATCTGGGTGGCAAGCTCACCGTTGGCCACAGTGGGGGCGATCATCCGGGTGGTCAGGGTCCACCACTGCTGGGGAACCGACGGTCTCGGACGCGCCGACAGCGGAACCGCGCCGACCGTCACGTCAGGGCCCCCGCGTCCACGGTGGCGGGGGCCCCGGTGTCCGGCCCGGTGTCCGGCCCGGTGTCCTCGCCGGCCTCATGACCGGCATCCTGGCCGGTCAAGCTCAGGAACACCTCATCCAGCGACGGGCGCCGTAAAGCGATGTCCAGCAACTCGATATCGGCGGAACTCGCCGCATTCAACGCAGCAACCAGTGTGTGCGCCCCGTCCGGGGCGGGCATCGAGACGCGGTCCGAGGTGTCGGTCAGCGCAGCGCGGTTCTCCTCGGGCAGCAAC
>VERS01000543.1 GCA_018882545.1 Mycobacterium sp. | reverse complement strand
GCTCGGCGGTCCAGCAGAGCGGATCCGCACCGGTCCGGCCGATGCCTGGGCCGCGGCCCCGCCGGCCGACATCGACGATCTCAATGTGGTCGCCGTCCGGTATCTGCCCGACGAGAACGACCCGCCGGTGCTTCCTGACTCGGCGTTCCGCCACGACGGTCAGATCACCAAGGAGGGCATCCGCGCGGTGACGGTGGCCGCACTGTCACCGCGGCCCGGTCAGGTCCTCTGGGACGTCGGGTCGGGGTCGGGCAGTATCGCCGTCCAGTGGTGCCTCGTCGCCCGCGGTTGCCGGGCCGTCGCCTTCGAGAGCGATCCGCACCGGCGGGATCGCATCGAGGCCAACGCCCGCGCGTTCGGCGTCGAGGTGGAGGTGCGCGGGGAGGCTCCCGACGCCTTCGTCGGAGCGGATCGCCCCGACGCGATCTTCCTCGGCGGCGGACTGACCGTCGGTGGTCTGGTCGAAGAATGTCTCGCTCATCTTGCCGGCGGCGGCCTGTTGGTCGCCAATGCCGTCACCGCGGAATCCGAAGCCCAACTGGTGCAGTGGTATTCGCGCCTGGGCGGAGAGCTCCGCCGCTTTCAGCACTATCTCGGCGAGCCGTTAGGCCGGTTCACCGGTTGGCGCCCGCAGATGCCGATCACCCAGTGGTCGGTGAAACTCCGGTGACCGGGAGAGTGCGGTGACCGTCTACTTCATCGGCGCCGGACCGGGTGCGGTCGATCTGATCACCGTCCGCGGGCAACGTCTACTACAGCGATGTCCGGTGTGTCTGTACGCGGGATCGATCATGCGCGACGACGTGCTGCAGTTCTGCCCTCCCGGCGCCCGGATCGTGGACACCGGCCCGCTGACCCTGGATTCGATCGTCGCCGAGTTCCAACAGGCCCATGCGGCCGGGCTGGACGTGGCTCGACTGCACTCCGGTGACCCGTCGCTCTACAGCGCGGTGGCCGAGCAATCCCGGCGGCTCGGCGAGCTCGGGATCGACTACGAGATTGTGCCCGGGGTAACGGCTTTCGCGGCCGCTGCCGCCGCTCTGGGCCGGGAACTCACCGTTCCGGGGATCGCCCAGACGGTGACGTTGACCCGGGTTGCCACTCTCTCCACGGCGATGCCGCCGGGTGAGGACCTGGCCGCGCTGGCCGGGACCGGGGGAACCCTGGTGATCCATCTGGCAGCGCACCGCATCGAGTCCGTGGTGAACGAACTGCTCGCGGCCGGCCACCGACCGGACACCCCGGTGGGCGTCGTGGCCTTCGCCAGTTGGCCCCAGGAGGTGGTGCTGCGCGGAACTCTCGCCGATATCGCCGATCAGATGAAACAGTACGAAATCACCCGCACCGCCGTGATCATCGTCGGCGATGCCCTGGCCGCCCGGGGCTTCGCCGACAGCTACCTGTATTCGGCCGGCCGCACCAGGGGGGACCGGCATTGACGCGCGTGCTGCTGCTCGGTGGCACCGCCGAGGCCCGCGCACTGGCGGGTCGACTGCACCCGCGGATCGACGTCATCAGCTCACTGGCAGGCCGGGTGCCGGACCCGGCGGTGCCGGTCGGCCCGCTTCGGATGGGCGGATTCGGCGGAGTATCCGGGCTGCGGGAATGGCTGGTAGAAAAGGGCATCACCGCTGTCGTCGACGCCACCCACCCCTTTGCCGCCGGGATCACCGCCAACGCCGCGGCCGCATGCGCCGAGCTGCGCATACCCCATGTGATTTTGCACCGTCCGCCCTGGGATCCGGCCGGTACCCTCGATGTGGAATCCGACCGGGTTGCGGCTGATGCTGTTGCTGCACAGGGGTATTCACGGGTATTTCTGACCACGGGCCGCTCCGGTGTCGCGGCATTCCGCGCCAGCAGTGCGTGGTTGCTCATCCGGGTCGTCACCGCCCCGGATTCGGCTGACCTGCCGCACCGTCATGAGCTGGTGTTCTCCCGGGGTCCCTACCGCTACCCCGACGAACGCGCGCTCATGTTGCGGCACGGTATCCAGGTGTTGGTCACCAAGAACAGCGGTGGGGCGATGACCGCGGCCAAGATTCAGGCGGCTGCGGACCTCGGGATCGACATCGTGATGATCCGGCGGCCCGCCCTGCCTTCCGGAGTGCGGGTCGTCGGCACCGTCGATGACGCACAAAACTGGGTGCTCAGCCGGGGTACCGCCGAGGTGTGAACACGGTGTCCCCGTACCACTGGGTCTGTGAGGAGCCCACGATCAGCAGGCAGCGCATGTCCACCACCGCGGGGTCCAGATCGGCCAGTCTGACCACCGTGACCGACTCCTGCGGCCCGGACACATCCCGACCTATCACCACCGGGGTGCCGGCGTCGCGGTGCTCGAGCAGCAGATCGCGCATCGCGGCCACCTGCCAGGTCCGGCTCTTGGACGCCGGGTTGTAGATCGCCAGCACCAGATCCGCGGCCGCGGCCGCCGCCAGCCGAGCGGCGATCACCTCCCATGGTTTGAGCCGGTCGGACAGCGAGATCACCGCATAGTCGTGACCCAGTGGTGCGCCGACCCGACTGGCCACCGCCTGCGCCGCCGTCATCGCCGGAATGACCCGTACCTCGACTCCGGGCCACTGCTTGGCCTCCTCGAGCACCGCGGTGGCCATCGCGAACACCCCGGGATCCCCGGAGGACACCACCGCCACCGCGTGGCCCCTCTCGGCC
>VERS01000542.1 GCA_018882545.1 Mycobacterium sp. | reverse complement strand
CTACAACGTCGTCACATCCAACAGCGTGCACCTGCCCCCGATGGTGCATCTGTTCATGGAGGCGACCGGGGTCTACGTGTGTAACTTCCTGCCCCGGCCCGCCGAAGGCGTTCCGGGCACCGAACGGACACCCTGGTATCACCGCAACGTCGACTTCGACGAGATCGCCTTCTTCCACGGCGGGTCGCTGTACGGCATCCCGATGCCGCCCGGGTTGATCAGCCACGCTCCGCAGGGCGTGCACCACGGAGCACCGGAGAAGGCCCGGGAGCGGGCCCGCCGCAAGTTCGACGACTACGCCAACGTGGACTGGAAGGTGATCGCGGTGGATACCCGCCGGCGGCTCGTGCCCTCCCCCGAGGTCATCGCCGCGGATCTTCGAGCGGCCCAGTCCGCAGCATCGGATTGAGGCGAGCATTCGTGAGATACGACCGCATCCCCTATCTGGTCGCCTACAACAACGACTCGGGGGTCCGCGACGTCTACGGCGGCCTGGCCGAGATCGTGGTGCTGGAGTGTTTCCTGCTGCGGCCGCAGACGCCCAGCGACACCGTGCTGGTGTTCATGCACCCGATCGGCGGCGGGGCCTACCTGCCGATGGTCAACGCACTCGCCCGGGCCGGCCACCACGTGATCTACGCCGGCAGCCGGTTCCGCGGGACGGATTCGGCGCTGTTGATGGAGAAGGTGGTCCAGGACCTCGGCGAGGTCATCGGCGACGCCAAGAAGCGGCTGGGCTACACCAAGGTGGTGCTGGCCGGCTGGAGTGGCGGCGGGTCGCTGTCGCTGTTCTACCAGCAGCAGGCCCAGCACCCGACCGTCACCGCCAGCCCCTCCGGTGACGGACCGGACCTGACCACGCTCGGGCTGATCCCGGCCGACGGGGTCATGCTGCTGGCCGCTCACGTCAGCCGGCACGGCACCCTGACCGAATGGCTGGACGCCTCGATCGTGGACGAGTCCGACCCCACCCGTCGCGACCCCGAACTGGATCTCTACAGCCCCGAGAACCCCAACCAGCCGCCCTACACACCGGAGTTCCTCGCCCGTTACCGGCAGGCCCAGATCGACCGAAACCGGCGCATCACCGCCTGGGTCAAAACCGAACTGGCCGAACTGAAGTCGGCGGGCCGAGGCGACGAGGAACGCTGCTTTGTGGTGCACGGCACGATGGCCGACCCGCGTTGGCTGGATCCGTCCGTCGACCCCAACGACCGCACCCCGGGCACCTGCTATCTGGGCGACCCGCGGGTGGTCAACAACTCTCCCTTCGGCCTGGCCCGGTTCTGTTCGCTGCGAAGCTGGCTGTCGCAGTGGAGTTATGACGACGCCCACGCCGACGGAGTGACCTGCGGGCGCGACGTCGCGGTGCCCACCCTGGTGATCGGCAACCTCGCCGACGACGCGTGCACGCCCAGCCACACCCGCCGGCTCTTCGAGGCCATCGGACACCCGGACAAGGAGATGCACCAGGTTGCCGGCGCCAACCACTACTACGCCGGAGCCGACCAGAAGCAGACGCTGGCCCAGGCGGTGGGCATCGTCACCGATTGGCTTGCCCGGCATGGGTTCACAGGCCCCACCGGAGAGCCGCTGTGACCCCGGCAGGCGCACTGGACGGCGTCCGCGTCATCGAGGTCGGCACGCTGGTCTCCGGGCCGTTCGCCGGGCGCCTGCTCGGCGATATGGGCGCGGAGGTGATCAAGATCGAACCGCCCGGTTCGCCGGACCCGCTGCGCACCTGGGGACAGGCCGAGGTCGAGGGCAGGCACTTCTTCTGGACCGTGCACGCCCGCAACAAAAAAGCCGTCACGCTGAATCTGCGCCAGCCCCGCGGCCGGGAGTTGTTCCTCGACCTGGTCGAGCGCTCCGACGTCGTGGTGGAGAACTTCCGGCCCGGCACGCTGGAGAAGTGGAAACTCGGCTATGACGTTCTGCACCAACGCAATCCGGGCATCATCCTGGTGCGGGTCTCCGGCTACGGGCAGACCGGGCCGGATGCGCACAAGGCGGGCTACGCCTCGGTGGCCGAGGCGGTTTCCGGGCTGCGACACATGAACGGTTTCCCCGGCCGGCCACCGCCCCGGCTGGCACTCTCGCTGGGCGACAGCCTGGCCGGTATGTTCGCCGCCCAGGGGGCGTTGGCCGCGCTGTACCGCCGCTCGGTCACCGGGCAGGGCCAGGTGGTCGACGCCGCGCTGACCGAGGCCTGCCTGGCCATTCAGGAGTCGACCATCCCGGACTACGACGTCGCCGGGGTGGTCCGCGGGCCATCGGGCACCCGCCTGGACGGGATCGCCCCGTCGAACATCTACCAGAGCGCCGACGGCAGCTGGGTGGTGATCGCGGCCAATCAGGACACCGTCTTCGGCCGGCTGTGCACCGCGATGGGCCAGCCCGGGCTGGCCGCCGATCCGCGCTTCGTCAACCACGGTGCGCGGGGACGAAACCAGGATGAGCTGGACGCCATCATCGCCGCCTGGGCGGCCGAACGGAAACCTGGGGACATTATCGAAACCCTCAGCGCCGCAGGGGTGATCGCCGGACCCATCAACACCGTCGCCGAGGTGGTCCGCGACCCGCAACTGCACGCCCGGGGCATGCTCGTCGAGCACCACGACGAGCGCACCGGCCGAGACGTCCTGGGCCCCGGGGTGATTCCGGTGCTCTCCGACAC
>VERS01000541.1 GCA_018882545.1 Mycobacterium sp. | reverse complement strand
GGCCGGCGTGATCAGCGCCACGTTCGACTCCGCGGCGATCATCGCCTCGGAGAAGTCCGCGCGGATCGGCCACGAACTGCTGCAGGCGCTGAGCCAGATCAGCGGCGGGGTGGCCTCCCAAACCTACCGCCGCTGGACCGATGAATTCGTCAGCGTGATCGCCCGTGCGATCCACCCGTGGGCAACCGAACGCGGGATCGAGGCCGGGGACGCCGCCGAGTCGATCTGGGAGGGCATCATGGGCTGCCACCTGTTGTCCTCGGCGCTCGGCGAGAACCAATTCGCCCGATTGACCCGGTCCTGGAAGCTGGTCGTCCAGACGCTCGCACCGGCCGATGAGGTTGACAGCTACCTCGCGAGGATCGACGATATCGCCGCCGGCTACGCCGCCGCCGTCTGAGAGCTGATCAGCGGCCACGGCCTGGCCGCCTCGAGTTCGAAAGCCAGTTCCAGCAGGCTGCGCTCCTGACCGATTTGCGCGCTGAACATCATTCCCACCGGCAGGCCCGCCGCCGACTGGCCCATCGGCAGCGACATCGACGGCTCCCCGGTGGCGTTCTGCAGTGGAGTGAAGGCCACCCAGTCGACCAATCGGTCGATGATCTGCTGGTAGTCCGCCGTGGGGTCGAGGTGGCCGATCATCGGCGTCCCCTCAGCCAGGGTGGGGGTCATGAGCACGTCGTTGTCGTGGTAGAAGCGGGCCGTCACCCGGCGCAGCCGGCTCAGCCGGGTGATCGCCCGCGGCAGCCGGTGCAGATTGCGGGTGGCGTGGCGGTCCAGCCCGAGGGTCAGGTTGTCCAGCCGGGAGCGGTCGAAACTCGGGCCGAACGTGCGCCGCCCGGTGCGCACCAGGGTCATCGCCAGCGAGGACCAGTAGAGCAGGAAGTCATCGGCGAAGGACTCCGGGATCGGGTTGGTGTCCAGGTAGCTGACGCGGTGGCCCAATTCCTCGAGCAGCGACGCGGTTTTGAGGGCGTGATCGCGGACCTCCGGGCTGGAGTCCCGGTTCACCGACCGGGTGACCACGGCGATCCGCAGCCGGTCGCGGCCGGGTCCGGTGACCGCTCCGATCGGCGTCAGCGACCGGTTACGCCAGATCCGTTCGGCCTCCCGGTAGAAGGCCGCGGTATCGCGGACCGACCGGGTCAGAACCCCATCGCTGACCAGGCGGACCGGCATCTGCCGGGACAGCTTGTCCTGCGGCAGCCGTCCGCGGGAGGGCTTCAGGCCGACCAGGCCGTTGCAGGCGGCGGGGATGCGGATGGATCCGCCGCCGTCGTTGGCGTGCGCGATCGGCACCACCCCGGCTGCGACGAAGGCCCCCGACCCCGACGACGATGCGCCGGCGGTGTAGTCGGTGTCCCACGGGTTGCGGACCGCACCGATCCGGGGGTGTTCGGCCGAGGCGCTGAAACCGAACTCCGAGAGCTGGGTCTTGCCGAGCGGGACCAGTCCGGTGCGCAGGAAGAACCGCGCGAAGTCACCGTGGCCGGGCAGCGGCCGCGGGGCCCAGGCGTCGGTGCCCTGCATGGTGGGCATACCTTCGACGTCGACGTTGTCCTTGAAGTAGGTCGGCACCCCGTCGAAGTAGCCGCCGTGGGAGACCGATGCCCGGGCTCTGGCCTGTCGAAAGGTTTCGTGCGCCAGGCCGTTGAGGACGGGGTTCACCGCCTCGGTACGGGCGATGGCCGCTTCGACCAACTCGGTGGCGGACACCTTCCCGGTCCGGATCGCGTCGATCATCCCGACGGCGTCGAGATCTCCGAGCGCGTCGTCGCTGAAGGCGTGTACATGTCGCATGGCCGATTCACCCCTGACTTTGCCGGTTAGGCCTGGCGGTTAGGCCTGGCGGTTAGGCCTGGCCGACCTCGAAACGGGCGAACCGGGGCACGGTGACTCCGGCCTCGTCCAGCAGCGCCTTGACGGTCTTCTTGTTGTCCGCCACCGACGGCTGGTCGAGCAGCACGACATCCTTGAAGAAGCCGGTGATCCGGCCGTCGACGATCTTGGCCAGCGCCTGCTCGGGCTTGCCCTCGGCCTTGGCGGTTTCCTCGGCGATGCGCCGCTCGTTGGCGACGACGTCTGCGGGCACCTCATCGCGGGTCAGGTAGCGGGCCTTGAGCGCGGCGATCTGCAGGGCCACCGCATGGGCGGCTTCGTTGCCCTTGGCCGGGTCACCTTCGAACTCGACCAGCACTCCCACCGCGGGTGGCAGGTCGGCGGCCCGCTTGTGCAGATATGCCTCGACGTTGCCGCCGAAGTACTGCACCCGGCGCAACTCGAGCTTCTCGCCGATTTTGGCCGACAGTTCGGCGATGGCCTGCTCGACGGTCTTGTCGCCGGCACTGGCCGCCTTGAGGGTCTCCACATCGCTGGTCTTGGCGGCCAGCGCCGCGTCCAGGACCTGGTCGGCGAGCTGCTGGAACTCGGCGTTCTTGGCGACGAAGTCGGTCTCGGAGTTGAGTTCGATCAGCGCGCCGTCGCGGGCGGCCACCAGACCTTCGGCGGTGGCCCGCTCGGCACGCTTGCCGACGTCCTTGGCACCCTTGATCCGCAGCACCTCGACGGCCTTGTCGAAGTCGCCGTCGCTGTCGGCCAGGGCGTTCTTGCAGTCCAGCATTCCCGCGCCGGTAAGTTCCCGCAGACGCTTGCCGTCCGCGGCGGTGTAGTTGGCCATCTC
>VERS01000540.1 GCA_018882545.1 Mycobacterium sp. | reverse complement strand
TCAATTGGGTGATCGCGCCGACGAACTCCTCGGGGCAGTCGATCGTCATCGCCTCGAAGGGCTCATGGAGTTTGCCGTCGATGGTGCGGGTCACCACCTGCGGCTTGCCCACCGTCAGCTCGAAACCCTCCCGGCGCATCTGTTCGACCAGCACGGCGAGGGCCAGTTCGCCGCGGCCCTGGACCTCCCAGGCGTCCGGGCGGCCGATGTCGACCACCCGGATGGAGACATTGCCCACCAGTTCGGAATCCAAGCGGGACTTGACCATCCGGGCGGTGAGCTTGTGGCCGGAGACTTTGCCGGCCAGCGGTGAGGTGTTGGTGCCGATTGTCACCGAGATGGCCGGCTCATCGACGGCTATCCGCGGCAGCGCGTGCGCATGGTCAGGGTCGGCCAGGGTGTCGCCGATCATGATGTCGGGCATTCCGGCGACGGCGACGATATCCCCGGCGACGGCCTCCTCGGTGGGATTGCGTTCCACGCCGACGGTACTGAGCAATTCGGTGACCTTGGCGCTGGTGACCACCGGCACGCCGTCGACCTCACGCATCCAGGCCACCTGCTGGCCCTTGCGCAACCGGCCGTTGTAGATCCGGATCAGCGCCAGCCTGCCCAGGAAGGCCGACGCATCGAGGTTGGTCACCAGGGCCTGCAGGGGGGCCTTCGGGTCGCCCGTGGGCGGCGGAATATGTTCGAGCAGAACGTCGAACAGCGGGTCGAGGTTGTCGCCCTGCGGGTTCTCGCCGTTGGCGGGTTGGACCGTGGCCGCCACCCCGGCGCGCCCCGAGGCGAACAGGGTGGGCAGGCCCAGTGCACGCTCCGCCGCCTCCTGGGCCTCGGGGTCAAGATCTGAGGCCACATCCAGCAGCAGGTCGTGGCTCTCCTCGACCACCTCGGCGATCCGTGCGTCGGGCCGGTCGGTCTTGTTGACGACCAGGATCACCGGCAGATGCGCGGACAGCGCCTTGCGTAGTACGAACCGGGTCTGCGGCAACGGGCCCTCGGAGGCGTCGACCAGTAGCAGAACGCCGTCGACCATCGACAGTCCACGCTCGACCTCACCACCGAAGTCGGCGTGGCCGGGGGTGTCGATGACGTTGATCACCGTCGTGGAGCCGTCGGGGTGCTGCCGGTGCACCGCGGTGTTCTTGGCAAGGATGGTGATGCCCTTTTCCTTCTCCAGGTCACCGGAATCCATCAGACGCTCGACGGCCTCGTCACCACGATGGCTCAGCGCCCCGGACTGCCGCAGCATCGCATCGACAAGGGTGGTCTTGCCGTGGTCGACGTGCGCGACGATGGCGACATTCCGAAAGTTCACGCCGCGAATTCTCCCAGCGAGGCGCCCGGATCGCGAAAACGCGCCTATTCAGGCCCGTCCAGCCGCTCCCGCAGCGCGGGCAGCCAGGCCCGGTCGGCCGGGACCCAGGGCAGATCGGTCAGTTCGGCGGCTCGCACCCAGCGCAGCTCACCGTGGTCGTGGGGATGCAACGAACCTCCGGTGCGGGCGACGAAGTAGGCCCGCAGGGTCAGGCCGTCCCCGACGGCCACGTCGGGCCCCAGCTGCTCTCCGACGGTGACCTCGATGCCGAGTTCCTCCCGCAGTTCCCGGATCAGGGCCTGCTGCTCGCTCTCCCCGGCGGCCACCTTGCCGCCGGGCAGTTCCCACAGTCCGGCCAGCTCCGGTGGACGCCGGCGCCGGGCCACCAGCAGCGCGCCGCCGCTGATCAGCGCTCCGGCCACCACCACCTGCATGGGTTGTGACGGTATACCCGAACGTCTGCACGGCCCCGCACTCACCGGGTAGGTATTGAAGGTATGGCCGTATTGAGCAATGACGAAGTGGACGCCGCAGCTGCCGAACTCGACGGGTGGCAGCGCTCCGACGGCGCGCTGCGCCGCGCGGTGACCTTCCCGTCGTTTCTGGACGGGATCGAGGCGGTCCGGCGGGTGGCCGAACACGCCGAACGCACCGACCACCATCCCGACATCGACATCCGTTGGCGCACAGTTACATTCGCGCTGGTGACCCACTCTGAGGGTGGGATCACCGATAAGGACGTGCAGATGGCAGGAGAGATCGACCGCCTTCTTTCAAGCCCGTGAAGGCAATCCAACCCAGCGTCACCAGCGTGGCGAGAACGTAGACCAACCCGGCCCAGGCCAGATACCACGGCCGGCCGATCTCCCAGATGCTCGGCTGGGCGAAACTGAGCAGCCAGGGCACGCCGACCAGGGTCAGCAATAACCATCCCCAACCCAGCAGCCGGGCGCCCGGCCGGCCCTGCCACGGCCCACTGAGCAGCCACATCGTCAACGGCAGCAACCAGATCCAGTGATGGGTCCAGGAGATCGGTGAGACCAGCAACCCGAACAGTTCGACGACCAGCAGCGAGCCGAGTCGGTCCCGACCCTGCCCGCCGGCGTCCGCCAGCGCCCGCCACGCCAGCACCGCCAACGCCGCGGTCACGGCGATCCCGGCCAGCACCACGGGCCCGTAGCCCGCATCGGAGCCGAAAATCCGGGACACACCACCGCGCCACGACTGGTTGAACGACGTCCCGATCGGACCGATCCGGCCGGCGTCACCGAGCAGATCGGTGAAGTAGTAGCGGGCCTGCTGGCCGATCATCGCCATGGACAGCGCCCCCGTGGCGGCGAAGACCACCGCCGAGAACGCCGCGGC
>VERS01000539.1 GCA_018882545.1 Mycobacterium sp. | reverse complement strand
GGTCAGCACGTTGGACCCGATGCGGACGTACGGCGGTCCCTGCTGCAGCCGGTCGGCAGGCAGGTCGCGCAGGCAGCGCGCGGCCGAGGCCGGATCGGGGCAGCCGACCCGGGCGGCGAAGTCGACGCTGATCCGGGTGGCCGCCGGCAGCGCCGCCTGGGCCTGGCACGGACCGCTCTGCATGATCGCGGCCCGGAACAGTCCGGCGGACTCCGGTGCGACCAGGTGATCGCACACCGACATCGCTCCGGCGGACTCCCCGGCGATGGTGACCTGCTCCGGATCGCCCCCGAACGCGGCGACATTGTCACGAACCCAGCGCAGCGCGGCCTGCTGGTCGGCCAGCCCGTAGTTGCCCACCGCGCCGTCCGGGCCGGCCAGCGCGGGATGGGCCAGAAAACCCAGTGCGCCCAGCCGGTAGTTGACGGTGACGACGACGATATCCCCGCGCGTGACCAGGCGGCGGGCGCGGTAGATATCCGAACTGCCGTTGAGGAAGCCGCCGCCGTGAATCCAGACCATCACCGGCCGCCGGGCTTGTGGAGTTGCCCCGGCCGGGGTCCAGACGGTCAGGTTCAGGCAGTCCTCGTTGGTGGGCAGGCCGAAGTCGGGGTCGACGCGGGTGTCCTGAATACAGCGCAGACCCGGCTTGGTGGCGTCGCGCGGGGAGGTCCACCGGACCGGCGGCTGCGGCGGCTGCCAGCGCAGCGGACCCACCGGGGCAGCCGCGTAGGGGATGCCCTCGAACACCCGGTAGCCGTCGGCGGCCACCCCGCGGACCGGCCCGTTGGCGGTGCCGACCAGGTCTGCGGCGACCGGAGGGGAGGCGGTACCGCAGCCGGCGAGCACGGTCAGCACCAGCAGCGCGGCGGCGCCGCGGATAAGTGGGCCGACAAGGCGGAACGGCACGGGATCGGAGCCTACGCGGATCCCCCGGGACGCGCCCGTAAGAGACCTTATGCTGGTGGTCGCCCGGATCGGAGGAGGGGACCTTTGGGGCTTTTCCTCCCCCGGACGATCGCCCACACTGCAAAACTGACAGCCGTCAAGTTTTTCGCGAGGCCGCCGACGCCGAGGAGAGCCGCATGAGTACACGGATCATTGACGAGGCCGCGGGGGTCCTTGCCGATCCGCAGGCCTACACCGACGAGCACAGGTTGCACGAGGCTCTGGCCCACTGCCGCCGGCACGCGCCGGTGTCCTGGGTCGACGTCGAGGGCTACCGGCCGTTCTGGGCGATCACCAAGCACGCCGACATCATCGAGATCGAACGGCAGAACGACCTGTTCACCAACCATCCGCGGCCGCTGCTGGCCATCGCCGAGGCCGACGACGCCCTGCTGCGCGACATGGAGGCCGGCACCGGGCTGCGGACGCTGATCCACATGGACGACCCACACCACCGGGATATGCGCAAGATCGGGGTGGACTGGTTTCGGCCCAAGGCCATGCGGGCGCTCAAGGCGCGCTGCGATGAACTGGCCAAACAGTACGTCGACAGGATGGCCACCCTGGGCGGCGAATTCGACTTCGCCACCGAGATCGCCGTCAACTACCCGCTGTACATCATCCTGTCCATGCTGGGCCTGCCGGACTCGGACTTCCCCCGGATGCTCAAACTGACCCAGGAGATGTTCGGCGGCAACGACGAGGAGTTCCAACGCGGCGGCGACGTCGAGGACATGCTGGCGGTGCTGGTGGACTTCTTCAACTACTTCATGGCGCTGACCCAGTCCCGCCGGGAGCACCCGACCGAGGATCTGGCCTCGGCGATCGCCAACGCCAAGATCAACGGCGAACCGCTGACCGATATGGACACGCTGTCCTACTACGTGATCGTCGCCAGCGCCGGGCACGACACCACCAGTGCCGCCACCGCCGGCGGTCTGCTGGCCCTGCTGGAGAACCCCGACCAGTTGGCCCGGCTACAGGCCGACATGTCGCTGATGCCGACCGCGGTGGAGGAGATGATCCGCTGGGTGGTGCCGGTCAAGGAGTTCATGCGCACCGCCCAGGCCGACACCGCGGTGCGCGGGGTGCCGATCGCCAAGGGGGAGGCGGTGCTGCTGAGCTACGTCTCGGCCAACCGCGACGAGGACGTCTTTGCCGACCCGTTCCGCTTCGACGTCGGCCGCGACCCCAACAAGCACCTGTCCTTCGGCCACGGTGTGCACTTCTGCCTGGGTGCCGCCCTGGCGCGGATGGAGATCAACAGTTTCTTCACCGAACTGGTGCCGCGGATCAAGTCCATCGAACTGGCCGGCCGCCCGGAACATATGGCGACCACGTTCGTCGGGGGCCTCAAGCACCTGCCGATCCGCTGTCAGATCGCCTGAGGCCGCCCGGGTCGGACGCCGACTCCTAGACGAATTCCGCGGCGCGGTGGGCGAGCATGGCGATCGTGGCGTGCGGTCCGCGGCTGGGGATTCTCGGCAGCACCGAGCCGTCGATGACCTGCAGGCCCGCCACCCCGTAGACCCGGCAGTGCGGGTCGACCACACGCCCCATCGCCGCCGTTGAGCACAGGTGCTGGGAGGTTGACCAGTGCGGGGGGCCGAGGCGGGTGTGCTGCAGGATGCCGGCGACGAGGTCGCACCCGCGCTGCAGTTCAGCGGCGTCGGCGGGTTCGCTGTCGTAGCGGTGTTCGATGCGCGGGGCCACCGCCGGGTCGGCTGAGACCAGGCTCAGGC
>VERS01000538.1 GCA_018882545.1 Mycobacterium sp. | reverse complement strand
CGGTAAAACCGTCTACGTCGCCAACTCGAGCGGATCGGTGGCGGTGATCAACGCGGCCACCAACACGGTGAGCGCGACGATCGTTGCGGGGATTCCACCCTGGTCGGCGCCGATGGGTGGGCAGCCGCTCGGGGTGGCGGTGTCTCCCGACGGCACGACCGTCTACGTCGCCGACTACGGCAGCCCGAATGGTTCTGTGCCGGTGATCAACGCGGCCACCAACACCGTCACCACCGTCATCACCGATCCGACGGCATGCATGTGCGTCTCGAACAGAAGTCTCAACGGCCCGACCGGGGTGGCGGTTTCCCCCGACGGTAAAACCGTCTACGTCGCCAACTCGAACGGAAACTCGGTGTCGGTGATCAACGCGGCCACCAACACCATCACCACCACCATCGAACTGAGCTTCGGGGGCAGCGCAATCGGGGTGGCGGTGTCCCCCGACGGCAAGACCGTCTACGTCACCGAAAACAACATCACGGTGTCGGTCATCGACGCGGCCACCAACACCGTCACCACCGAGATCACCGGGTTCGTGTTTTCCAACAAGGCGGCGGTGTCTCCCGACGGCAAAACCGTCTATGTCTCCAACGCCGGGGACACGGTGTCGGTGATCGACGCGACCACCAACACGGTGAGCGGGACCGTCACCGTCGGCCTATCCCCGCAATTTCTCGCGGTGTCCCCCGACGGCAAGACCGTCTACGTCGCCAACAGAGGCGACGACTCGGTCTCGGTGATCGACGCGGCCACCAAAACCGTCACCACAATCACCGGCGTCCCGAGGTCCAACGGGGTGGCCGTGTCTCCCGACGGCAAGACCGTCTACGTCTCCAACGCCGGCTTCGGCACGGTGACGGTGATCGGGGCCGGCGTCAGCGGGGGCAACGGCACCGCCGCCGGAAAGGGTGGCGCCGGCGGCACCGGTGGCGCGGCGCTCTCGGGCAGTGCACCCGGTGGGGCCGGCGGCACCGGCGGCGGAGGCGGCAAAGGCGGCAACGGAGACACCGCAGCCGCTATCCCCACTTCGGGTGGGGATGGCGGCAAGGGCGGCGACGGCGGCAACGGAGCCACCGGCACCCCCGCCGGCGGGGGCGGTGCGGGCGGCAAGGGCGGCGACGGCGGCAACGGCGCCGGGGGCGGCGCCAACGGCGCACCCGGAACACCTGGAACCCCCGGCCTTCCCGGCTGAGGGTTGATTGATCTCAGCCCCCGGCGGCCCGTGCCCGGGTGCGCCGGGGCGCGGTCCCGAGTGGGTCGTGGCGGCTGTACCTCCGGTCGCCGCGGTGCAGTCGCATGGTCTGCCTGGTGAACCGCTCGATGGTGTAGCGGCCCACGGCCTCGTACACCCGGTCCAGGCCGGGCACGATCCGCATCGGGTAGCGCACGGCGAAGTTCGTCGCCGCGAGACCGGCAACCGCCACCTGCGCCACCTTGCTGTCGGGCAACTGCAGGGCGTCGGCATTGGCCGAACCGAGCATCAATCTGCTGTAGGCACAGAGTATTTGGGTCGCCACCGCCCGGCCGGCCGCAGCCGCGGGGTGGGGACTGTCACCGAGGGCCAGCGGACCGAGCGAGGACTTCAGCGCCTGGCCCAACCGCAGCGAGTCCTCGTCCGGGCGGAACTCGTAGTCGGCTTGCAGCCACAGCAGCCGCCAGGTATCGGCTTCGTCGGCCGGCAGCAGTTCGGGGTGCAGTCCCATCAGCAGGCCCACGTAGCGCCAGAAGTGGTAGAGGGCGTCCTTGTCCTGGCGGCTGAACTGGACGCCCAACGCCTGCGAACCCAGCACGTTGCCCAGCGAGAACAGCATCAGGGTGCCGGCCATGGTGGACTGGTTGACCGGAAAGTCCCAGTCGTCGAAGTCCCAGTCCGGTCGGCGGGCCATCCCGGCGCGGACCATGGCGTGCATGAGCCGCACCCGCAGGGTGCTGGTGAAGCCGCGGCCGAAGCGCTCCAACGCTTTTGGTGCGGTGACGTCGACGACCCAGTTCAATGTCTCGGCCAGCCGCCGCGGTGCCATCGCCTCCAGGTCGCCGGTGGCCACCAGTGTCTTGTCGGCCCGTGCGGCGAGGTAGCCACCCATCAGCGAGAACATCGACAGGGCCGTGAGGCTGGGGAACAGGCCGACCCGCGCGGTGACCCGGACCGCGTAGTCGATCTTGGTCTGGTCCACCCAGTACGGCCGGTTGTCGACGTGCTCGAAGAAGGCGACGAGTTCGGGCATCGGGTCGTCCACCGCGTCGATCCCGTGGTCGACGGCCTTCTCGAACTGGGCGCGCCCGACGCCGGCGGGCAGTCCCCGGAACGCCGCGACGAGGTCGTCGGCCAACGGGTCGCCCATCTGGGTGAACCGCCGGTAGCCCTCGCGCTGTTCGGCCGTCGGTCGGATGCTGCCGGGTGCCAGGAAGCGAACCCACACGTTGAACGGGAACTCCCGGAACAGCGGGGGATCGTCGAGTTCGGTCACCCGGCACCTCCTGGACGTGGCCAACGCCAACATCGGCAAAATCTGGTGCTAGGCTTCACCACAATGGTCGCGTCTGTCAAGAGGACACCCGAGTGACAACCCAGGCGAGCCGGACTTACGGCGGAGCTAGCGAGGAGGAGCGGCGCAGCCGTCGTCGCGCCGCGTTGCTGGACGCCACCTTGGACGTGGTCGCGGCCAAAGGGGTCAAGGGCCTCGGGGTGAAGG
>VERS01000537.1 GCA_018882545.1 Mycobacterium sp. | reverse complement strand
GTTCATCCGCACCTCCGGCGAGCAGCGGGCGAGCAACTTCATGCTGTGGCAGGCCGCGTACGCCGAATACGTGTTTCAGGACAAGCTCTGGCCGGACTACGACCGGCGCGACCTGTGGGCGGCTTGCGAGGAGTACGTCAACCGCAACCGCCGGTTCGGCAGCGCTTAACCACGCCCGGGGCTACCCCAGGGCTAACCCAGGCAGTCCGCGCAGGTGCCGAACAGTTCGATGGTGTGGCTGACGTCGGTGAACCCGTGCGCCGCGGCGATCTCGGCGGCCCAGGCCTCCACCTCCCGGCCGCTGACCTCCACGGCCGACCCGCATCCGCGGCAGACCAGATGGTGGTGATGGTGCGGGGCCGCGCACCGCCGGTAGACCGACTCCCCGGTGTCGGTGCGCACCATGTCGACCAGGTCGGCGGCGGCCAACGCCTGCAGCGTGCGATACACCGTGGTCAGGCCGATGTTCTCGCCGCGGCGGCGCAGTTCGTCGTGCAGATCCTGGGCTGAGCGGAACTCCTCGACGGTGTCGAGCAGGGCGATGATCGCACCGCGCTGCCGGGTGGCGCGAACGCCGGCGCCGGCGGCCCGCGGATCGCTGCGAGAGACCATTTCCCGGAACCATCCCACGGGCGGGCAAAGCTGTCAAAGCCAGGCTGTCCAAGCCGGTCCGGGCCGGTCACCTAGGCTGTAGCGGTTGCCGTCAGCCCAGACAGGAGTTCATCTCGCGTGGCGTCCGTCATCGATTCCGTCGTCAATCTGGCCAAGCGTCGCGGTCTGGTCTACCAGTCCGGCGAGATCTACGGCGGTACCAAGTCGGCGTGGGACTACGGCCCGCTGGGCGTGGAGCTCAAGGAGAACATCAAGCGGCAGTGGTGGCGGTCGATGGTGACCGGCCGCGACGATGTTGTCGGCCTGGACTCCTCGATCATCCTGCCGCGCGAGGTGTGGGTGGCCTCCGGCCACGTCGAGGTGTTCAACGACCCGCTGGTCGAATGCCTGCAGTGCCACAAGCGCCACCGCCAGGACCACATGCAGGAGGCCTACGCCGAGAAGAAGGCGGCCAAAGAAAAGGTCGTCGTCGACCCCGATTCGGTCCCGATGACCGAGGTCGTCTGCCCGGACTGCGGCACGAAGGGCCAGTGGACCGAACCGCGGGACTTCAACATGATGCTCAAGACCTACCTCGGTCCGATCGAGACCGAGGAGGGTCTGCACTATCTGCGGCCGGAGACCGCGCAGGGCATCTTCGTCAACTTCGCCAACGTCGTGACCACCGCTCGGCGCAAGCCGCCGTTCGGAATCGGCCAGATCGGCAAGAGTTTCCGCAACGAGATCACCCCGGGCAACTTCATCTTCCGCACCCGCGAGTTCGAACAGATGGAGATGGAGTTCTTCGTCGAACCCGACACCGCGCGGGAGTGGCACCAGTACTGGATCGACACCCGGATGCAGTGGTACGTCGACCTGGGTATCAAGCCGGAGAACCTGCGACTCTACGAGCACCCCAAAGAGAAGCTGTCGCACTACTCCGACCGCACCGTCGACATCGAGTACCGGTTCGGCTTCCAGGGCAACCCGTGGGGCGAACTCGAGGGCGTGGCCAATCGCACCGACTTCGACCTCAAGACGCACTCGGAGCACTCCGGGGTTGACCTGTCCTACTACGACCAGGCCAGCGACAGCCGCTACGTCCCCTACGTCATCGAACCCGCAGCGGGGCTGACCCGGTCGTTCATGGCGTTCCTGGTCGACGCCTACGCCGAGGACACCGCACCCAACGCCAAGGGCGGGGTGGACAAGCGCACGGTGCTGCGGCTGGACCCGCGGCTGGCGCCCGTCAAAGCCGCGGTACTGCCGCTGTCCCGCAACGAGGAACTCAGCCCCAAGGCGCGTGACCTGGCCGCCGAACTGCGGCGCAACCTCAACGTCGACTTCGACGACGCCGGTGCGATCGGCCGGCGTTATCGCCGCCAGGACGAGATCGGAACGCCGTTCTGCGTGACCGTCGACTTCGACACCCTCACCGACCAGGCGGTCACGGTGCGCGAGCGCGACGCCATGACCCAGGAGCGGGTCGGACTCGACGCGGTCGCAGGGTATCTGGCGGCGCGGCTCCTCGGGTAGACCGCTAGAACCGCCCGCCCCCGCCGAGCCAGTCGCCGCCGGAACCGCCGTAGGACGTCGTCCCGCCGCCCCCGCCGCCGTAGTAGCCGCCGCCGCGCATACCGCCGGTCAGGATGTTGCCCAGGATGATCCCGCCGACCATCGCGCCCATATCGGACTGGCGCCGGCCGCCGTAGCTGGCCTGGTACTGGCGCTGGCCGGCCTGGACGTCGTCGTTGGCCAGTTGCTGGGCCTGAGCGGCCAGCATGGAGGCACCGTTGGCATGTTTGATCGCCTCGTCGATGGCGGTTCCCCGTTTGGTCTCCGCGGCCTCCAGTTGGCGGATGGCCTCGTTGAGGCGGGTGCGGGCCTCCGGCCCGATGCTGCCGCGCCGGGTGTCGATGTAGTCCGACACCGACCGCACCCGGGACTGGGCGGTGGCGAAGGCCTGCTCGTAGGAGCGCTCGAGGCGGTCGGAGGCCTCCCGCTCCTCGGTGACCGCGGCCAGCAGTCGGTCGAGGTCGGCGTCGGCCTGGGTCAGCTGGGTGAAGGCGCCCAGCGGGTCGGCGTTGCCGCTGCTCTGTGCAGCCG
>VERS01000536.1 GCA_018882545.1 Mycobacterium sp. | reverse complement strand
CCCTCGAAGCTGCCGACCGACTTTCCGGCCGAGTCGTAGACGCTGAAGAGCTGCCGTCCCTGCACGCTGTTGAACAGCGGCAGCAGTCCGATTGTCGCGGTGATCTTCTCGGCGAACGGGTCAGCGGGGGCGATACTGAATCCGCCGCCGAGTTCCATCGGTCGGTTGTCGAAGGTGCGGTCGGCGATACCCTTGGACGCGTCGTAGGTGAAGGGCAGGGCGATGTCGCCGAACAGCGTCTTCAGCTTGACCGACACCTTGTCCCCGGAGGGGGAGGGCATCGCCGAGTACGACAGGCCGAACAGGCCCAAAGACAGTGTGGAGATCATCGACCCGACCGGTGGAATCTGGCCGGCGCCGGTTCCGACGTTGGTGCCGTCGTTGTCGGTCACCAGCAGTTGCACGTACCGGCCGCCGATGGAGGTGGGATCACCGGAGGTCACCAGAGCCTCGAAGCTGCCGACCGACTGCTTGGTGGCCGGGTCGACAAGTTTGAGTTCCTGGCGGCCCTGCAGCATGTTCGGCATGCCCGGCCAGTAGGTGAAGCGGCCGGTGAAGGCGGTGACTTCCTCAATCGAGTCGGACACGACGTTGTAGCCGTTGAGCACCAGAAGTGTCGGCCCGGCCGGGGCGCTGACCTGGGCAGCACCGGTGGCGGCGGCCAGCGGCTGGCGGCGGGCAGCGGCCAGCATCAGCCAGCTTGCCGGACCGTCGGCCCGGGGGAGCAACGGCGAGTTCCCCAGGAAGGAGTTCACCAGGCGGGAGACCACGGAGTTGACCACGGTGGAAATCCGGTTCGCCACGTTGGCGACGATGGCCGGGACGCCGACACCGGGCCGCACGGCCTGGGTGCCCACCGTCTGCGACGTTGCTACCGCTTTCTTGGCGGTCTCGATCAAAGAGCTCACGGCCTGCGGCGTGATGGGAGCGGTCAGCGCCGCCGCCGGGGCGGGAGCCACCGTCGCGGCCGGCAGGGGGCTCGAATCGAGGGTCCGCGTCGGGATCGCGACGGAATCGCCGGCGGCCCTGGCGGTGGCCTCGACCGCGGCCGGCGTCGGGGCCAGTGCCCGTTGCGCCGCGGCCGCCTCAGCCGAATCGCTTGCCCGACGGGCGTCGTCTCGCTGCACAACCGGGGGCAGCTGCGCCTCGGCCGCGCCCGGTGCCTTGAGATCCGCGCCGGCGGCCGCCGAGGACTGCTGCGGGGCGGCCTCCGAAGCGGCGCGTCCGCCGCGGGCGTTCCGGTTCGACGGTCCTCGTCCGCGCGACGGCGTCGATGTCTGCGCACCGGGGGACGCGGTGGCGGCGGAGTCCGATGCCGCGGTGTCGGGGGCGGTGGGGTCGGCTGCGGCGATACCCGAGCCGCCGAACAGTGCTGCCCCCACACCCAGGGTGGCGGCGAGTACGCCGATCCGGCCGATGTAGGTCGATGCGGTCATGGTGAACCCTTCTTTCTAGTTCTGCTTGCGGGTGGTCGGGTGTGTTAGGCCACTTCTTTGGGCAGGTCGAACGTGTCGTAGACGAAGCTGAGGTCGCGCCGGATGCGCTCGGGATCGAGGTCGAACTTCTCGGGGGAATGCTGGTGGCGACTCTGGTAGGAGCGCTGCTTCTCCGCCTGGGCCCGGACCTCTTCGACGAAAGCGGCGCTGGGCTCGATCTCGACGAAATCGAGGATGCGCTGCATTGTCGGCTCGAGGTTCTGCAGGAGGTCGGTGTAGCGCACCACGCACAGGTTCTTCGCCGGGATGCGGCCGGATGTGTACGCCTCGTGGAAGGAGCGCAGCATCTCGCAGGAGGCTTGGTAGAGATTCTCCACCCAGCGCCGCTGGTCGGCCTCGGAGGTGCGCTTCCAGGCGTCGTAGCCGTTCTCCAGTACCCCGGAAACCAGCGACATTCCGGAGGGGATGACCTCCACCGGGTCGCGAACGATGTAGACGAGCTTGGCGTCCGGATAGCGCTTGAGCACCTCGTCGAGGCGGAAGGTCAACATGCTGGTCTTGGCCAGAACGCGGCGGGCGTGCTTATAGGCCAGGTTCCGTCGCCAGCACTCCTCGTAGTAGCCGAAGAATCGCTCCCGGTCCCGGTCGGTCACACCCTCGACGCCCATCTCGCGCCGGCAGAGTTCACTTCCCCAGTTGTCCTGCCAGGCAAGGAAGTAGGCCCAGGCGAATGGGCCGTCCATAGTGCGGAAGAACCACAGCACATCGTCGGTCTCGATGCCGCGAAGATTGGTGTCGTGGATGTCTGAAGGGTGGTAGCGGGCCGGGGACAGACGGTCGATTCTCGGAACGATGCCCCCCAGCAGCTTGCGTGCGGTAATGGCGGGGAAGAGCATCTCCCACAGTTCGAAGGCGGCCAGCTCGTCGCCGGCCCCCAGCAGCAGCCGGTGCAGGAAGGTGGTACCGCTGCGCGGGTTGCCGACGATGAAGATCGGCCGGTCGATCGGCTTCTTGCGGTAGGCCGGGAAGAACACGTTGTCCAGGCCCATTGTGACCGCCGAAATCGCCTGGCGCACCTGAAGGACCACGAACGTGCCCAGCGGCCGCAGCTGAAAACCGAAGGTCTTGTTGATCACCCGGTAGAGCCGCGCGTAGTGGGTCACTCGCTTTCCCACTCCGCGGCGGCGGTGACGATGGTGAAGCCCGCCGCGGCGCTGCCGAGGACGATCTTGTCGCCGTGGTGCACGCTGCCCTGCTTGAAGC
>VERS01000535.1 GCA_018882545.1 Mycobacterium sp. | reverse complement strand
GGAAGGAACCTTCCAAGAAGCCGGGATGCTGGTCGAGGATCGCCACACACTGATGCTCAGACAGCGGTTCCCCTCCGAGCAGGGCGCCGATGGCAGCATGAGCATCCCCGGCTACCTGGTCAACCTCGAACCGCCACGGGAGCCAGCGGAGTCCGTTGTCGACGACTTCATCCAACTGCTCACCCAGGCCATGACCCACGCCCAGGCCGCCAGTGAGGTCCTGATCGTCGAGATCGGCGGCTGGGATCAGCAACCAGGCCCGTACTGCATGTTCGCGGAAACAGAGCACCAGGGCGTGCGGATCAACGGCTTCCAGACGGCACCGCCACCGGAGGGTTCGGGTTGGCTGTGGTCGTCTGATGGTGTGGTGATCGAGGGGCTCCGGGCGACGTTGAGGCTGCCAGCCGGCCAGCAGACCCTCGAGCAGGGTCCGTGGCTGATGATGGACGCGATCTACCGATGGGGCGTGCCGATGTGGGATCTAACGTTGACATTCGCGCCGCTGACGTTGTAGCGGCCGAGGACCTAAACAACGGTGATGCCGGGCATCCCGGCTTTGCCCCCACCACCCATGCTGCAGCCACGGCGTTCGGCCCCTCTAGCATTCGCCCCATGTCTTTGGGGGTTGGAGCCGAGTTTGCCGGCTACACGATCGTGCGGCTTCTCGGTTCAGGCGGGATGGGCGAGGTGTACCTTGCTCAGCACCCTCGACTGCCCCGCCGAGATGCGCTGAAAGTGCTGCGAGCCGATATCTCCGGGGAAGGCGATTTCCGGCAGAGGTTCGTTCGAGAGGCCGATCTTGCGGCCGCTCTGTCGCACCCCAACATCGTCACGGTCTACGACCGTGGCGAGTCCGACGGGCAGTTATGGATCGCCGCAGAGTACGTCGATGGAACCGACGCCCTGCAGTTGATGCACGATGTGTTTCCGGGGGGAATGCCGCCGGATAAGGCGACGGCGATCATCACCGCCATAGCCCAGGCCCTGGACTATGCCCACCAGGCGGGGATGCTGCATCGGGATGTCAAGCCGGCCAACATTCTTGTCGCCGAGGAGGGTGCCAGTCGACCCTCGCGGATTGCGCTGGCCGACTTCGGAATTGCTCGCGAGATTGATGATCCGGCGGGTTTGACGCACACGAACCTCACCTTGGGCACCGTTTCCTATGCCGCGCCCGAGCAGTTGATGGGCGAACCGCTCAGTGGCCGGGCCGACCAGTACGCACTCGCGGTTTCGGCCTTCCACCTACTCACCGGTTCGGTTCCGTTTGAGAACTCCAACCCGGTTGCGATCATCAGTCAGCACCTCTCCTCGCCGCCGCCGAAACTGGGATCCGTGCGGCCAGAGCTGGCGGCGGCCGACGAGGTGTTCGATACGGCGTTGGCGAAGGACCCGGGTCTGCGCTATCCGAGCTGCACGGACTTCGCGATGGACCTGGCGCGCCGACTGGTGCAAGCACCCGGGCACCCCGCTGCCCCTACCCAAGCCGCCCTCCCGACCGCTTCCGAGGTCGCTGCTGCGGCGCCAACGCAGGCCGCCGTTGTCGCTCATCGCAGTGCCTCTGGCGGAACGCGAGTTCCTCCGCCGACGGACGGGGCGGTGAAAGCTGCCGGCCGGTCGCGAACCCCATGGATTGCTGCGGCAGCGGTTGCCGCCGCACTCGTCGCCGGCGGCGCATGGATCGGTCCGCGCCTGTTGGGTCATCACGAGCAGGCCAGCAGGTCCACAGCTCAGGCGGCCAGCGCTCCCGCCGCCCCGCTTCCGCCGCAGCAGGTCGGCGCCACCGCATTCACCGATGCGCAAGCTGCAGCCGAAGCGATTCAGAAGGCAGTTCCAGAGATCACCCAGCTAGTTGCGCTGACCGAACTCAACGACGACAACAATCTGATCGGCAGACCCAACGGGTACAGCGCCGCTGTCGTGCTGGTCGACTCGCGGTCCAAAGGCCTATGCGACGTTGCCCGCCCCGGCATGGATTGCGGGGCCACCGTCGAGCAATGGCCTGACGCTGCAGCCGCGCAACGTCGATTGGACTACATCCAGGGCATCCGCAATGCCGCACCGGCCCTCGGCAGCGAGTGGACGACCCGCAACGACAACCTGCTCCTACGCGTCACCGGCGAACTGCCGCCGTCGGCGGCGAAAGCCTACGAAGCCGCCTTCACTAACTAGCGAAATGCCCGACGGGGTTTCTTCCACAATGTGGTGATGGGCTTTCAACTTCCCGACGCGCTACAAACCCCCGACGACTCAGCCGCGTTGAAGCTGCTCAGTCGATACTTCCATTCTCCAATGGGCAGCAGCGAATTTCACACGGGTTCGCAGTTCGACGGCTGGGATAGCACCGGAACGCGGCTGGCGGACGCGAACCGCTTCACGGCCGACGACACTGTCGCGGTCACTTTTCTGTCGGTTCAGGTGCGTCCATTGGCAGCGATGCAGCTCCTCGGCGACAGAGCGGAAAGATTCGCCGAGCTACTAACCGAAATCGGTGAGGACCGGGATCTCGTAGACGACGACAGTGTGCTCAGGGACGACTGGGTCGGATGGACACTAATGAGTGAGCTACAGGCTCTACCGGATGTTGGACCGGTCACCGCTAGCAAGCTGTTTGCCCGCAAGAGGCCTAGACTCCGTCCCGTCTATGACGATGTGGTGGCAGCAGTAACAGGAAGCCGCGCATTGTGGAAGCCCCTGTATGAGGC
>VERS01000534.1 GCA_018882545.1 Mycobacterium sp. | reverse complement strand
GTCCACCGAGGCCCGCAGCTCGTTGAGGGTGCCGAAGGCGGCCTCCACGGACTGCGATCCCAGGCTCTCCCCGTAGACCACCAACCGGGGCCGGTGCTCGGCAGGCAGCGCCGACCACCGCTGGTGCACGGCGCGGATCAGCGCCCGGCCCGCTTCGGCGGCGGCGGCGCGGTCAACGAGAAATGAGATCCAGCTCGGCAGAAACGAGTACTGCATCGCCGCGATGGCCGAGTCGCCGTGGTACATCAGCTCGATGGACTGCGCGGCGACCGGGTTGACCCACCCCGTGCCGGTGGTGCCGG
Source organism: Mycobacterium sp. (assembly GCA_018882545.1). Classification (GTDB taxonomy): domain Bacteria; phylum Actinomycetota; class Actinomycetes; order Mycobacteriales; family Mycobacteriaceae; genus Mycobacterium. Next base: position 2,417 of record VERS01000534.1, on the reverse strand, counting down.
CCACGACGAGGATCCGCCGCTGCCAGGCGTGCGTGCGGTCCAGCTCGTCGAGGATGAGCTGCACGCGGGCCGCGGTGTCCGGCGTGGACTGCAGACCGGCGTAGACCCGCACCGGCTCGCGTGCCGGGACACCGGTGATCCTGCCCAGCTCCTCCGCGTTCAGGGCGCCGCCGACGAACGAACGCCCCTGCAGGCCAAGGGTTTCCCACCGCGCCGACGAGGCCGGGCTGCCGGAGCGTTGCGGCGCGAGTGGCGCGGCGATCCCCGGCCGGGTGCCGTTGTTCTGCGCGCCGAAGACTCGGTGGGCGAGCTCTGAGCTGCCGGTAAGGACCTCGTTGACGAAGACCGCGACAGCGGCGGCCACCAGGACCGGCGCGACGGCATGGGCGAGGGCGGCCGGCGCGTGCAGCCGGACGATCAACAGCCGCGCAAGCCGGCGCGCCGCCCACCGCAAGGCGCGGGCCACCGCCAGAACAATGACGAAGATCGCGATGCTGATGAGCCCGGTGCGCAGATAGGCAACGGTGACCATCGGCGCCATGCCCATGAGCGCGTCGATGTCGCGCTGCCAGCGGCCGGCCACGAGCAGCGTGGTGGTCACCGTCGCCAGCGCGAGCACGATCCCGATCATGTCGGCTGCCACCTGGAAGCGGCGCTGCTGTGGCCACCAGAACACCCTGGGCTCGATCCACCGCCGCACCGGGAACACCAGCATCAGGCCGGCGCCGTATCCGGTCACGCTCGCGATGCCGCTGACGATGCCCTGGAACACCCAGTCTCTGGGCAGCAGAGACGGACTCAGGCTCCACGCGAAGCAGAACAACGCGAACGCCAGACCGAACAGATCCAACGACATCACCGTGACAGGGCGTCGGGGGCTCTCGGCGCCGGGCTGTTGCACCGGCCTCGGGCACTGTGATGGGTTCACTCACCGACCCTAACCGCGGCCCGCACGCGGCCGTCCCGTGCATGACGCGCTCAGGTGACCGACTCGTGAAGTACCGGTTCGGCGGGGACCTGAAGTCGGCCGCTGCGCTCAAGGCGGTGCAGAGCGTAGGCCGAACCCAGCCCGATCAGACCGAGCACCGCCCAGGTGAGCTGGTGGGCGCCGAGGCGCTCAGCGACCTGGATCAGCGTGCCGGTAGCGAGGTTGCCCAGCAGGATTCCCGTTCCCACGATGGTGTTGTAGAAGCCGTAGTGGGTGGCGACCAGCCGGTTGCGGGCAAGGCCGACCACGGTGTCCATCTCGAAGGGGAACACCGCAGCCGAGCCGAGTGCGAGCAGAGCCGCGGCGATCAGCAGCGCCGCGGCCGCCGCCGCTGTCCCCCACGGTGCCGGACTCGGGACGGCGATGAGGGGCACGAAGGCCAGCGACATCACGAGCAAGCCCACCGTGAGTGATCGGGCCGCGCTCCACCGGACCGCACACCAGCGGGTGATCCGCAGTTGGCCGAACACCGCCACCGCCCCGGAGACGACGAACACCGCCGCGACCAGAATCGAGGCCGGCTGCGGCACTATCTGTCCGGCCTGCAGCGGCAGCGCCAGATACACCTGGAAGGACAGCACGTAGGAGCCTGTCATCGCCGCGGCGAACAGCAGGAAGGACCGGTTGGCGAGCACCGAGCGCCAATCCTGCACGATCGTGGTGGCGGCCTCGGCGGGCCCGCACTCTCGCGCCGGCAGGGCGAACAGCTGCGCCACGGTCAGCACACCGAACACCAGTGCCGCCGCGGCGGCGACGAAGCGGAAGTCCACCGCCATGAACACCAGGCCGACCAGCGGCCCGGCCAGGATCCCGGCCTGGTAGAAGACGTTGAACACCGCGAACGCCTCCACCCGGCGCCCCCCGGCGTCGGCGGCCAGGTAGGCCCGAACCGCCGGGTTGAACAGCGCCCCGGCGAAACCCGTTGCCGCCGAGGCGATCAGCACCATGGGCAGGGACTGGGCGAACACCAGCAGCCCGAAGCCCGCGGTGCGCAGCAGGCAGCCCGCCACGATGAGCGGTTTGCAGCCCAGCCGGTCGGCCAGGGTGCCGCCGACGATGAACATGCCCTGCTGGGAGAAGTTGCGCACCCCCAGCACCAGACCCACGGCCCACGCCGCCAACCCCAGCGGCCCGGCCAGATAGCCGGCCAGGTAGGGCATCAGCATGTAGAAGCCGAGGTTGATGCCGAACTGGTTGATCATCAGCAGCCGGCTCGGCCAGCCGAAACTGCGCCACGAAGCGACCACGCCCATCAGCGCACCGCCCGGGTCGGGTCGACCACCGTGGCGCAGCGGGTCCAGGAAGTGATGACCGTTTCGGTGGGGTCGGCAACCGTCAGCGGCTCCGACGGCGGCGGCTGCTGATCCAGCAGTCCATGCTCGCGGCAGTAGTCGTCGTTGAAGACGGTGTCGAAATAGCGTTGCGGACC
>VERS01000533.1 GCA_018882545.1 Mycobacterium sp. | reverse complement strand
AGCTACAACGGCGACTCCAACGACTCTGGAGCTGTTTACGGAATCACCGTCGCCGATGATTACGTCTACTGGGTCCATGGAGCTCTATCAGCGGATCGCATCGGTAGGGCACCAATAAGCGACCCTCAGAATCTTGACTTCAACTTCATCACCGGCGGATCAGGAATGTTTGACCTCGCTTCCATTCAACTGGCCGACCAATCGATCACGTTTCCAGAGGTCAGCAATGCGTCGATCCTTGCTGGCAGCGCCAAACTCTCAGCCACTGCAAGTTCTGGCCTGCCGGTGACGTACACCCGGACCGGCGCGGGGCGCTGCCCGTCGGGTGTGCCCGCCAGATGCGACCCCAGCCAGTCCAGCGTCTCCGCGGCGGTGCCGCCGACGGCCTTGGTGACCATCTCGTCATGGGTCCACGGGCCGACCGTCAACGCCACGTCCATCCCGCGGCGGCGCAGATGCCGGTACTGGGTGATGGTCTGGTCGACGAAGATGTCCTGCCATCCGCTGATCAGCAGCACCGGCACCGCGCACCGGTCCAGCGCATGGGTCATCCGCATCGGCTCCCAGAACGGGTCGTCGACGTCGGGGTGCTCGATCCAGGACTCGTACCACGGCGAGCGTTCGCCGAGCAGATTGCGTCCGGCGAAGCCGAGTGGGACGTGGTGGACGGCTGAGGCCAGGCGCCGGGCGGCCCGGAACTGGTGGGTCAGCCGGTGGAACTGCGAACGTTCCTGGTGGGCCATCATGTCCGACCAGCCCAGGAAGTCGTTCAGCGCGAACGAACCGGTACCCCAGGATGTTTCGTGGAAATCGTGCGGGCCGACGCTGATGACGGCGGCCACCAACTCCGGTGGCGGATCGGACAGCAGCGCCCACTGGGTGTAGCCCAGATAGGACAGCCCGATGGTGCCGAACGTGCCGGTGAACCAGGGCTGTTCGCGCAACCACACCACGGTGTCGGCGGCATCGTCGGCCTCATGCACCATCGGCACGAACGTGCCCTCGGAGCCGAATGTGCCACGCACGCTCTGCAACACCACGTGATAACCGCGGGCGGCATAGATCTGGGCGTAGACGAATGAGAAGGGAAAGCCGCGGCCGTAGGGGCATCGCACCAGGATGGTGCCCAGCGGCCGGTCGGTGTCGGGGGCGTAGTGATCGGCGTGCAACCGCACACCGTCGCGCATCGGGACGGTCACCCGCCGGTGCACCCGATAGCGGGTCGTCGGTGCGGTCAGGCGCAGCGCGCGGCTCACCGCGCGATCGCTGAACTTGGTGCTTGCCACGAATCCAGCATATGGACCGCCAGTACGCTGGGCGCCGAGGAAGGACCATCGCTCAGTAAGGATCAGCACTGTGGCACCCACGCTCTGGGCGATCAGCGATCTGCACACCGGGCACACCGGCAATAAGCCGGTGACCGAGTCGCTGTATCCGGCGACCCCGGAGGACTGGCTGATCGTCGCCGGGGATGTCGCTGAACGGACTGACGACATCCGCTGGTCGCTGGACCTGCTGCGGGGACGGTTCGCCAAGGTGATCTGGGTCCCGGGCAACCACGAACTGTGGACCACCGGGAAGGATCCCATGCAGGTCTTCGGCCGGGCGCGCTATGACTACCTGGTCCAGATGTGCGACGAGATGGGCATCCTCACGCCCGAACACCCCTATCCGGTCTGGACCGGTCGGGGCGGTCCGGCCACCGTCGTACCGCTGTTCCTGCTCTACGACTACAGCTTCCTTCCCGACGGTGCGACCACCAAGGCCGAGGGACTGGCGATCGCCAAGGACAACGGCGTCGTGGCCACCGACGAGTTCCTGTTGTCCTGCGAGCCCTACGCCACCCGCGACGCCTGGTGCCGCGATCGGCTGGCCTACACCCGGGCCCGGTTGGAGAACCTCGACTGGATGGTGCCCACCGTGCTGGTCAACCACTTCCCGCTGGTGCGCGAACCCTGCGACATGCTGTTCTACCCGGAGTTCTCGCTGTGGTGCGGGACGACGGCGACCGCCGACTGGCACACCCGCTACAACGCGGTGTGTTCGGTGTACGGACACCTGCACATTCCGCGGACAACCTGGTACGACGGGGTGCGGTTCGAGGAGGTGTCGGTGGGCTATCCACGGGAGTGGCGACGACGCAAGCCCTACCGGTGGCTGCGGCAGGTACTGCCGGATCCCGACTACGCCCCCGGCTACCTCAACGACTTCGGCGGCCACTTCATGCTCACCCCGGAGATGCGCGCCCAGGCCGAGGCCTTCCGGGCGAAGCTGCGGAGCCGGCGCCGGTGAGTGACCTGATGCGGGCTGTACTGCCCGACCTCACCCACCTCGTCTACGCCGAACTCTTCGACGACCCCCCGGATCTGTCCCCGCTGCCGGAGGAGGAGCCGCTGATCGCCCGGTCGGTTGCCAAACGCCGCAACGAGTTCGTCACGGTGCGGCACTGCGCACGCTTGGCGATGGGACAGCTCGGCGTTCCCCTGTCGCCGATCCTGAAGGGGGAGAAGGGCGAACCGCGCTGGCCCGACGGTGTGGTGGGCAGCCTCACCCACTGCGAAGGATATCGGGGCGCGGTGGTGGGCCGGCGCGAAGCTGTGCGGTCGGTGGGGATCGACGCGGAACCGCACGGGGTATTGCCCGACGGTGTGCTGCCAGCGATCAGCCTGCCCGGCGAAAGAGCGGAGATCGCCGCGCTACCCGGCGATCTGCACTGGGAC
>VERS01000532.1 GCA_018882545.1 Mycobacterium sp. | reverse complement strand
GTTCAAGGTGGCGCACCAACGCGACCATCGCAGCCTCACGGTTCCTCCACCAGCCGTCAGGGCGGGCGCCGATCACATTCATGGCGTCCACGATCCATCTCATGTCACTAGTGTGGGCGACGGTGCCGCTTCGGGTCGAGGGCCCCGATTTCCCGCATAACGGGGATTATGCGTGAATCAATGCCGGGGTGGGTGGCGCGCCGCTGAACCGGCTCCGGCCGGAATGGTTTGCGGAGTTCCTCGACGCGCGCAAGACGGCCAAGCCCTTCGCTAGCACATTCCGATGGACTCGCCTACACCCTCAGATCCCGTCGAATATGTCAGAAGGTTAGGGGTTCGAACCCCCATTAGGGTTCGGGTTTTTTCTTTTGTGGGCCGGGTGGGAGGCCACGTGGTTGGTAGTCGCGGGTGGGGGCGACCGTCTACTATCTGCATATGCGCGTAGATACTGAGGTATGTCGTCGGCGTCTGGATGACGACCAGGTGGGACTGGTCGTCGAGGTGTTCAGGATGCTGTCCGACCCGACCCGGGTGCGGTTGTTGTGGGCACTGGTGGATCGGGAATTGTCGGTCAGCGAGCTGGCGGAGACGGTGGGTAAGCCGGCGGCCTCGGTTTCCCAGCACCTGGCCAAGCTGCGGATGGCCAGGCTGGTGCGGACTCGGAGGGAGGCCACCACCATCTACTACAGCCTGGAGAGTTCCCATGTCGGACGGTTGGTTACCGACGCGGTCTTCAACGCCGAGCATGCAGGTCCGGGGATCCCTGGACATCATCTCGGTCACGGGGAGCTGGCACGTCTGCATGAGCCCAGCGGCGCGGCCACGGAGATGCGTCGGTGAGCCACACTCGTGCTCTGTCCGACATCCAGCAGAGGCGCAGACCCGCCGAAGGCCACCATGGGCACCACCACCGGGGCGGGCTGCGGGGTGCGGTGCGGGAGGTGTTCGCTCCGCACAGCCACGATCACACCGACAGTGTCGATGACGCGCTGGAGTCCAGCGCGCAGGGAATTCGGGCGGTCAAGATCAGCCTGCTGGCCCTGGGGGTGACGGCGCTGTTCCAACTGGTGATCGTCGCCCTCTCCGGATCGGTGGCCCTGGCGGCCGATACCATCCACAACTTCTCCGACGCACTGACCGCCGTCCCGCTGTGGATCGCTTTCGTTCTCGGGCGCCGCGCGGCCTCCAGGCGCTACACATACGGGTTGGGCCGGGCTGAGGACCTTGCCGGGCTGTTCGTCCTGGTGATGATCGCCGTGTCCGCCGGAATCGCCGGCTATCAGGCGGTGCGGCGGCTGATCAACCCGGTCGCGATCGAACATCTCGGTTGGGTGGCCGCAGCCGGGGTGATCGGGTTCGTGGGCAACGAACTCGTCGCGCTCTACCGCATTCGGGTTGGCCGTCGGATTGGATCAGCAGCGCTCGTCGCCGACGGCCTGCACGCAAGAACCGACGGATTCACCTCGCTGGCAGTGGTTTTCGGTGCACTGGGAGTGTGGGTGGGATTCCCGTTGGCTGACCCCATCGTCGGTCTGCTCATCACGGTGGCGATCCTGCTCGTCTTACGTACCGCGGCTCGGGATGTCTGCGCCCGACTGCTCGACGGCGTCGACCCCGGCCTCGTTGAGACCGCCGAACAAGTCCTGGCCGTCGAACCGGGCGTTGTCGGTGTCCGCCGGGTCCGGATGCGCTGGATCGGCCACCGGTTACACGCCGATGCCGAACTCGACATCGACGCCACCCTCACCCTGTCGGCGGCACACCGGTTGGCGCACAACGCCGAACACGCCCTGACCCATGCCGTGCCGCGGCTGTCCACCGCGCTCGTCCATGCTTACCCAGCGACGTCGTCAGTGGGGGATCAAGGGCACTAGATCCCGCCCGGCTGGGCCAGCCGATCCCCGGAAGCTGAGGCAATAACGGTTGCCGTTACTAACGGTTAACGTTATTATCATCGTGTGATCCGCTCGTTCCGGGGAAAGGACGCGGAGTCGATCTGGCGGCGCCGCTACGTCAAGAGGATCAGCCCGGAGCTCTGCAAAATCGCGTACAACAAGCTGACCCTCATCGATGCCGCAGGAAACATCAACGATCTGCGCGTGCCGCCCGGCAATCGGCTGGAGAAGCTGGCCGGCGACCGTGCCGGCCAGTGCAGCGTCCGGGTCAACGACCAATGGCGAATCTGCTTCGCCTGGAGCGCCGGCGGCGCGTCGAATGTCGAGTTAGTCGACTAACACTAGAAAGGGATACCCATGACTGACTTCGAACCCACCCATCCCGGGGAGATCCTGCTGACGGAGTTTCTCGAGCCGATGGGCATCACCCAGTACCGGATCGCCAAGGCGATCGACGTGCCGGCACGCCGTATCAACGAAATCGTGCACGGGAAAAGGTCGATCACCGCTGACACTGCGCTGCGACTCTCGCGTGCACTAGGGCTCAGCGACATGTTCTTCATCAATATGCAGGCGCGGTACGAGGCCGAGATCGCCCGGGACAAGCTCGCGGTCAAGCTCAGCGCCATTGAACGTATCGCCTGATCTTTGAAGCCGGCGCATGCGAACTGGCGTTTGTCGGCAGACTGTAGCTGGCGTACGGAGAGGGTGCCCGTGTGGACGCGGTCGCGGCGGACGCGGTTGTGGGTGTCGGCGCGGTTTGCCGGGTCGGCTTTGGGCTGGGGCGGTGTAGGCGGGGCGGGGGTGGCGTGCTGGGGCAGGGAGCTGCG
>VERS01000531.1 GCA_018882545.1 Mycobacterium sp. | reverse complement strand
GGTGAAGTCCATCGGCTTTCCGAACCGAACCGTGACCTGACCGAACCGCCACATCTTCGATCCCGGCGGGTTGACCACGTCGGTTCCGATCATGGCCACCGGGATTACCGGGACCCCGGTCCGCAGCGCCAGTCGGGCCAGACCGCTCTTGCCTTTGTAGAGACGGCCGTCCGGAGAGCGGGTACCTTCCGGGTACATCCCGAGCAGCTTGCCCTCGTTGAGGATTCGCTCCGCGGTGTCCAGCGCCGCTTGCGCCGCATCGGCGTTGGTGCGGTCGATCGGCACCTGCCCGGCCACCGTGTAGAACCACCGATTGAAGGCGCCCTTGATGCCCTTGCCGGTGAAGTATTCGGATTTGGCCAGGAACGTGATGCGGCGGCGCACCACCAACGGGAGGAAGAAGCTGTCGGCGACCGCAAGGTGGTTACCGGCCAAGATGGCTGGACCAGACGATGGAACATGCTCCAGGCCTTCGACTTTCGGGCGGCCCAGAAACGCCAGGATCGGACCCATGAAAATGTACTTGAACAGCCAGTACCACATGGTCCCTCCCTCGCGTCCTCGTCGTTGCGTTGCCGTGCTCCAACTCTACCCAGCTGCCATGGACCGGACTACACGACAGGCGGGGTTCACGGCCAATCCTCAGGCGTCGGCATCCTGACTGTTCTCGATCACGATCTCGATACGGTGGTAGCGGCCGTTCGACGTCGGCGGAGGTTCGGCTTGGGGACCAGCAGCGGCGCCGGTTGGCGGTTGGGCCGCATCGGTCGCTGCGCTGGCAGTCATCTTCTGAATCACCGCCAGCAGCGTCAGGCTGTGCTCGGCGATCACGCCCAGCAGTGGGTGTTGCTCGCCGTTGATCAGCGCGGCCAATGCGCACACCGGACACCACACCTGCTGACAGCGTCCCGGTCCGCGTAACGAATCGGCGGCCGCCGCCGCCGCTGCCCGCACCGCCGGGTCCAGGCGCTCCAGGATGGCCTGTGCGAGTTGCCGTAGCTCGGGGCCCAGACTCGCGTGATCGGAACTCATCGCCGATCCGCTCCCGCCGCTCGGGTCATGCGGGCCACACCTCCGGGTCCGGTCGGAAACGAATGGTGAGCTCGCTGCCCCGCACCGACGCACCAGTCACGACGCATCGGCGCAGCACCGGGGCGAGCCGAACCCGACGGCGCAGACCGCCGAGGCGCAGGATCAGGTCCTCGCCGGACCGGCCGAGGTCAAGGGTACCGACATCGACCGGCGGCAACTCCAGCCGCATCCGGTAAACCGCGTCGATCCCGCTGCCCGACTCGCGGTCGACGACCGGCCGCAACGGCGCCGGCGGAGCCGCGCCGTCCCGGCGGCGCGCCTCGTCGAGCAACTGGGCCAATGCCTTCGGGCCGATCGGTTCGCCCGGCAGGTGCGGGGTGAGCACCAGGCGTAACTCGCCAGCGGCAGCGCTGAGTTGGTCGAGGACCGACTGCTGCTCGGCGATCCTGGCGGCGTACCACTCGAAAGCGGGGTGTTCAGGCAGGTTGCGGTACTCGTAGGAGTCGTCTTGGAAAAGGACCTGATTCACGATCACTTCCGTGACGGGCACTCCCATGACCGATAGCGAAGCCATGGCGCGAACACTCTCGGCGGCGACCACGCGTTCGGCCGTCAGAACCAGGTGGGCGCCAACCCGGGTGTCGTCGGCGATCAGGTCGGCAAGGCCGGTCACCCAGGTGTTCACCGCTTCGATCAAAGCCGCCAACGCTGCCGAGCGGGAGTTGTCTGTACCCGCCGAGAGCCGGCGGTGTCGGGGCCAGGCGCGCTCGGCATACATCGCGAGCGCCGCAGGCAGCGTAAGCATCCGCAGGGCATCGGCGGTAGAGGCGCAATCGACCACCACGTGGTCCCATCGGCCGGTCGCCGCGAACTCGGCCACGGCCTTCAGCCCCAGCACCTCCTGAACACCGGGAATGCCCGAAAGCTCCTCGGCAGCAAGGTTATTGAGCTCGGAGTCCGGAAATCGCTCCGCGAACAGCGCAGCGGTCGAACGCCAGGCCGACTCCAGCAGGCGCAAGGTGTCCAGGGCGAGTGCGTCGAGCTGCCCGCCATGTTCCTCGGTCAGGATTCGGACCGGTTCGAACCCGGGGTCAACCGGGGTACCCAGCACGTCACCGAGTGAGTGCGCCTGATCGGTCGACACCACCAGTGCACGTTGACCGCCAAGCCCCACCTGCACTGCGGTAGCGGCGGCCAGGGTCGACTTCCCGACCCCTCCCTTGCCGACGAAAAAGGAGATGCGGGCCGGCCTGGGCCGGTCGTCGTCGGTGCGGGCCTCCGGCGGATTCCCTGGGCCTCGACCCGCCTCTTGAGATCCTTGAGGGCCGTCTCCGTCAACCGCCGCTCCGCCTTGCGTTTGAGCAGTCCGATCATGGGCACGGTGAGGTCCACCGAAAGTTCATAGGTGACGTCGGTGCCTCGCCCGCTCGGGGTGAGGCGATAAGCGCCGTCGAGGGCTTTGAGCAGGGTGCTCGACACCAGCGACCAACGCACCGAGGTCCGATCCCGCGGCCACTCATATTTGAGCACCATGGTGTCGCGTAGCACTGCCGCATCGAGGACCAGCCTGGCAACTGTGGGATAACCCTCGGCGTCGGTTTCGATGACCTCGGTCTCGGGGTACTCCGACACCCACTCCGGGTAGGAGCCGATATCGGCGATCACACCCATAACGGTGCGGGGGTCCGCATCGATGTGGAT
>VERS01000530.1 GCA_018882545.1 Mycobacterium sp. | reverse complement strand
ATGCCTTCGGTGGTCTACTCGCTGTTCATGTTTTTTACCGGCGCCCTGATGATCGCCATCTTCGGACGCAGGCGCAGGACACAGGCGTAAGCGCAAGAAAAAGTGCGCGCAGCAGAATAGCCGTCCGAAACGCAAGTCGTTGGTCACGAGCGATTAGTTGCTCGCAGAGGCGAAAAGTGTTATTTTAAAATGGGCGTTTTTACCCAAAAGCACGTCCTCAGACGTAACTTATTGACTGTGAACCTGTTTCACCCCAAGAAATTCCTCATCTGGCTGGCCTTGGCCGCGACCCTGGTCGCTGCCTCAACATCGGCGTGGGCGAGAGTTGGCACAACCTACCAGACTGCTTTGGGCAATCCCGATGGAGCAGTGACCGATGCCGCCAGCCGCACCAAGTATCTCATCCAGCGCGCGCAGTATCACCTCTCCTACAACGACAACACCCACCAGGCGAACTGGGTGAGTTGGAGTTACTCGACCGCAGACGACGGCTCGCAGGCCCGCACCGATGCTTGGGCCGTTGAGGAGCTGCTGCCCTCCGGGTATTTGCGCATCGGCACTTCCACCTTCGGCACGAGTTTCGGCATCAGCTGGGATCGCGGGCACATGACGCCATCAGCCGACCGCACGTTGAACTTCACCGACAACGCGGCGACCTTCCGGATGAGCAATATTATTCCCCAAGCAGACGCCAACAACCAAGGCCTGTGGGCCAACTTTGAGACCTACTGCCGCGGACTGGCCACCGGCGGAAACGAGGTTCTCATCATTTCCGGACCCTCCGAATTCACCGGCAACCGCATTCCCAACAGCATGTCGATGCCCGGATCAGTCTGGAAAATCGCTGTCGTTGTCCCGAACGCCACGAGCACCACTCCGGCCAATCAGCGCATCACCACGTCATCGCGCGTCATTGCCATTCTCACTCCGAACGTGAGCAGCGGTCTCGGCACCTGGCAAAGTTACATCACTTCGGTCGAGCAGATCGAGGAAGTCACCGGTTTCAATTTCTTCACCGCTGTCGATCCGTCCACGGCAATCTATCTCAAAAATGTCGTCGATACAGGCACCGCGCCAAACAACCCGACGGTCATCACCACATTCAACCCGACACTCGGTGCGGTCGGCTCGTCCGTCGTCATCTCCGGCTACAATTTCAACGCGTCCTCGACTGTGCAGTTCAACGGCGTGGAAGCCGCGGTCACTTTCAACAACCAGAACCAACTCACTGCAATCGTTCCCGCGGGCGCAACGACCGGCCTGATCACCGTGACCGGCCCCGGCGGCAGCGACACGAGTTATGAGCCTTTTACCGTCAGCGCGGGACCGGTTACCCCGACCCTTAGTGTTTCGCCTTCCAGCATTTCGGGAATGACCTCAACCGAAGGATCGCCCGGCAGCGTGCAGAATTACGCGGTGAACGGCAGCAGCTTGACCGCACCGGTCGTCATCACCGCGCCGACCAATTTCGAAGTCAGCACCGATGGCGCGAACTTTTTCCCCAGTCTCAACCTCACACCCGCCATCGACGGTTCCCTCGGCACACAGGTCGGCGTGCGGATCAAATCCTCGGCGCCGGTCGGTGCGGTCTCGGGAACCATCAGCCATACCAGCACGGGCGCGACCACGCGAAATGTCGGCGTCGCAGGGACAGTGGCCTCGAGCGCTCCGCACATCATTGTCTCTACAGCCAGCCTGACCGGTTTCGCCTCTTTGCAGGGCAGCGCGGGCAGCAGCAAGAGCTATACGGTGTCTGGGGCCAACCTGACCGGAAGCATCACTATCACCGCACCCAGCGGATACGAAGTGAGCCTCGACAACAGCAATTTCGCCGCGACACGAACGCTGTCGCCCGTAGGCGGCAGCATCGCCAGCACAACCATCTACGCGCGCTTGAGCGCTACCGCGCCAACTGGCTCGAACACCGGCTCGATCAGCCACGCGGGCGGAAGCGCCGCGACGCAAACCGTGTCCGTCTCCGGCACTGTCTCCACGTCGGGAGGTGCCAGTTCGGATGTTTACTGGGACTTCCAAACAGCCTCGCCCACATCCGGTGTCCCGGTGGGCATGACGATCAGCAACCTGACTCAGGGCAACAACAACGGCACAACCACGCTTCTGACCACCACTTCGGTCTCGAGCGGTTACACTGGGGCGAGTGGCAACAACAACGCCGGGGCAGCGGCGCGGATCGGCGCTCTCAACACAGCTTCGGGAGGAAGCGCCTACTTCGAATTCACCGTTACACCTGCCAGCGCCGACATCTTCACGCTCACCGGGATTTCTTTCGGCGCGCGCAGCACGACCACAGGACCGCAGGCTTACACCCTGAGAAGCTCGGCCGACAATTACTCGTCGGATATCGCCACGGGTACGATCAGCAACACTTCGGCTTGGGCACTAAGATCAAACTCAGGCCTTGTGCAGACTTACTCGTCTGCCACCACGTTCCGACTTTACGGATACAACGGCACAGGGTCCGCCAGTGCCGGAACGGCCAACTGGCGCATCGACGACCTGAAAATCACTGTCTCCACGGGATCGGCATCCACGCCCTCGCCGGTCATCACCGTCTCCGGTCCCGCCGCGGCCACCGCGCTAGAATCCTTCACCTACCAAATTCAGGCCAACAACAGCCCGACCTCCTACGGCGCGAGCGGATTGCCCGAGGGACTCTCGGTCAACACCACAACCGGCGTGATCAGTGGCACACCGACCACGCCCGGCTCCTACACCGTGGGGC
>VERS01000529.1 GCA_018882545.1 Mycobacterium sp. | reverse complement strand
GGACGAAGGTCTCGTCGCGGCGCTGTGCCGGTCGGGGATCATCACGACCGGCCCCGGAGGCTTCTTCGACGAGCACGCGGTGGTGATCGCCCGATGCGCCCACGCCCTCGGCGACTACGGCATAGAGCCGCGACATCTGCGTGCGTTCCGGTCCGCCGCCGACCGGCAGTCCGACCTGATCGCCCAGATCGCCGGGCCGGTGGGCAAGGCCGGCCGGACCGGAGCCCGGGACCGGGCCGACGATCTGGCCCGCGAGGTTGCCGCACTGGCCATTACGCTGCACACCTCGTTGATCAAGTCCGCGGTACGCGACGTACTGGACCGCTGAGGATTAGACTTCCCATGACTGCGCGTGAGTGGCCGGAGGTCCGATGATGGGTGAGGTACGAGTGGTAGGGGTTCGTGTCGAACAACCCGCCAATCAGCCGGTCCTGCTGCTGCGCGAGACCGCGGGGGACCGTTATCTGCCGATCTGGATCGGGCCCAACGAGGCAAACGCGATCATCCTCGAACAGCAGGGCGTCGAGCCGGCCCGGCCGCTGACCCACGACCTGTTCCGGGATGTGATCGGCGCGCTGGGACGCTCGTTGAAGGAGGTCCGCATCGTCGACCTCCTGGAAGGAACCTTCTACGCGGACTTGATCTTCGACCATGACGTCCGGGTGTCGGCGCGGCCCTCGGATTCGGTGGCGATCGCCCTGCGTATGGGCGTCCCGATCTATGTCGAGGAGGCCGTGCTTGACGAGGCCGGGCTGCTGATCCCCGACGAAAGCGACGAGGAGCCGGCCGGCACGGTCCGCGAGGAGGAGGTCGAGAAGTTCAAGGAATTCCTCGACACCATCTCCCCGGACGATTTCAAAGCCACCTGAGCCAGGCCGGTCGAGCCGCGCGGCCCGGCCAGATTACGGATGCGTCTCATCTGTGTCATGGCCGCGCCGACACGCCAATCGGATACCGTCGGCGCCCCGCTGCGGCGGCCATACTTCGATGCGACTCAGGTTGCGGCGGGAGCCGCGACCACCCGGCGGCAGGCGTATGCTCAGAGCACTTGCGGGCGACGCGCGGTCAGCAGGCGGCAGGCTGGATTGGCGAGAGGAAGCATCGTGGGTGACGAGCCACGTCAGGAGCAGCTCGATCTTGCAGTCCCGGACGCCCGCTACGTGGATCCGCCGCCCCCGATGACAGCCCCGGTGGCGGTGAGCGCACCGGTGCAGGCCGGATTGTTCCCCGATGATTCGGTTCCCGACGAGCTGGTCGGCTACCGCGGTCCCAGCGCCTGTCAGATCGCCGGCATCACCTACCGCCAACTCGATTACTGGGCGCGGACCTCCCTGGTGGTCCCGTCCATCCGCGGGGCCGCCGGATCGGGCAGCCAGCGGCTGTACTCGTTCAAGGACATCCTGGTCCTCAAGATCGTCAAGCGGTTACTCGACACCGGTATCTCACTGCACAACATCCGGGTTGCCGTGGACCACCTGCGCCAGCGCGGTGTCCAGGATCTGGCCAACATCACCCTGTTCTCCGACGGCACCACGGTCTATGAGTGCACCTCCGCCGAAGAGGTCGTCGACCTGCTCCAGGGCGGGCAGGGAGTGTTCGGTATCGCGGTCAGCGGCGCGATGCGTGAGCTCACCGGCGCGATCGCCGATTTCCCCGGCGAACGTGCCGACGGAGGCGAGTCGATCGCCGCGCCCGAAGACGAGTTGGCCTCCCGGCGCAAGAGCCGCGACCGCAAGATCGGCTGACCGGCCGCCCACACGCTAGACTGGCCGCTGCATCGACCTCGCACGGGAGAGTTCCGCGGCAGCCAGTCGCGGACGCCGAAGGAGCAACACCTCTCCGTCAACCTCTCAGGCCCCCGGACCGTGCGCGGGCCCGATGCCTCTGGAAAGTGGTGACCGGCCGCACGGCCGGGTTGCCCGCCCACGGGGAAAGGCTTCACGCCGAATCTCTCAGGCACCGACGACAGAGGGAGAGGACGCCGGCCGGACGCGTCCGCCCTGTCGAAGGAGTGCCAGCGATGCCTGAACAGAAACCCCTCGAGTCGTTTGCCGACCGCCACATCGGCCCCGACCCCGACGAACTCGCCACCATCCTGGCCGTGATCGGGGTGGCCTCGCTGGACGAACTGGCCGCCAAGGCACTGCCGCCCGGGATCCTGGACACTCCCGACGGGGGTGGCCCCGCCCCGGGCCTGGAATCGCTGCCGGCGCCGGCCAGCGAGCACCAGGCGTTGGCCGAACTGCGGGCCATGGCCCAGGCCAGCACCGTCGCAGTGTCGATGATCGGGCAGGGCTACTACGACACGCTGACCCCGCCGGTGCTGCTGCGCAACATCCTGGAGAACCCGGCCTGGTACACCGCCTACACCCCCTACCAGCCGGAGATCAGCCAGGGCCGGCTGGAGGCGCTGCTGAACTTCCAGACCATGGTCTCCGACCTGACCGGTATGGATATCGCCAACGCCTCCATGCTCGACGAGGCGACCGCGGCCGGCGAGGCGATGACCCTGATGCACCGCGCGACCCGCGGCTCGTCGCAGCGGCTCGCCGTCGACGCCGACCTGTTCGCCGCCACCGCGGCGATTCTGGACACCCGGGCCGAGCCGCTGGGTATCGAAATCGTCACCGCTGACCTGCGCGAGGGGCTGCCCGACGGCGAATTCTTCGGCGTCATCGCCCAGATGCCCGGCGCCAGCGGCCGGGTCAGCGACTGGTCGAAGCTGGTCGGACAGGCCCATGACC
>VERS01000528.1 GCA_018882545.1 Mycobacterium sp. | reverse complement strand
ACCACCGCGCCGTGCTGCTGCAGCGCGCGCAGCACCACCTGGGTGGCCGGGTCGAACTTGGTGACGTCGAAGTCGGCGCGCAGTCGCAGCACCGTGCCCATCGGAACCCCGTCGGGGTTGGTGCCGGTGCCGTCGCCGGCGCGGGCCGGCCAGGTGTAGCCGGTGCCGCGGTCCTTGGCGATGGTGATGCCGAGCATGTGGTCGATCGAGCCGCGGGCAAGGTCGTCGGGTCGCAGGATCAGCGGCAGATACGGCAGCCGGGAGGCGTTGGCCCAGCCGACCGCCGGGTAGCGCGCGGAGTTCATGTCGTAGCGCACCCCGGCTTCGGCGATCCACGCCGAGCCGTAGGTGTTGGCGTAGATCGAGTTGGCGAGCGCATCACCGAGGTTGGCGGCGGGTAGTTCCACTCCGTTGGCGACGTTGTAGAGCTCCTGGGAGATGCAGGTGCCCTCCTGGAACACCAGCAGATGCCGGTCCCAGGCCGGTGCCGAGGGCATCCCCTCCACCAGCGGGTAGTCCGGGATCGCGTAGAGGCTGTCGTCGATGCTCGGTCCGCTGGTTGCATATCCGCGATTGAAGATCACCTTCTCCCCCGCCCGGCTGGCGCTGACGGTGTTGACCGGCATCCCGGCGGTGTTGCCCATCCACGGGTCTCCACCCCAGGCCGCGAACAGGTTGCCGCCCAGCAGCGTGGTCCAGGTAGTCGACTTGGCAAGCACCGGAAGCGAACTCACGTCGGCGTGGAACACCGTGTCGGCCGGCATCAGGGTGCAGCCGCAGAAGGTCGACAACCCCGACTGGGTGGTACCGCCGAAGCTCACCGTCACCGGCACCGCGACCGCACCGCCGTAGCCGTCGGAGACGGTGACGGTGAAGCCGTCCGTGATGGCGGTGGAAGTGGCGGCGGTGGTGGCGTCGGGGGTGTAGGTGAATGCCCCGGAGGCGGGGTTGACGGTCACCGCACCGGTGGCGGTGCCGCCCGGTGCGCTGTAGGTCAGGACGTCGTTGTCGGCGTCGGTGGCGCGGACAGTGCCGGTGACGACACGGGTGACCGGGTCGGCGGCACCCACGACGGTAGGACCCGCGACGGGCGCCGCGTTGGCCGGGCTGATGGTGACCCCGACCCGCACTGTCGATGTGGCGCCGTACTTATCGGTCACGGTCACCGCGAAGGTATCGGTCTTCTCGGCCGGGGTGGCGGTGAGCCTGGCCGCAGTGTGCCGCGCGGTCGCGGTGGGGGTGTAGGTGAAGGCACCCGCGGCGGTGACGGCTGCGGTGCCCGTGGCCGTCGCGGTGCTGGCGGCGGTGTAGGTCAGCGGGTCTTTGTCGGGGTCGACGGCGTTGACGGTGCCGGTGACCACACCGGTGGCCGGGTTGGTTGTGGCGCTGGGGGTTCCGCTGAGCGGGGCGGCGTTGGCCGGGGCGATGGTGGCGGTGACGCCGACGGCCCTGCTGCCGCCGTAGCCGTCGGCGACGGTGATGGTGAACGTGTCGGTTCTGGGTGTGGTGGCGGTGCGAGCGGCGGTGCGCGCCGCCGCGGTCGGGGTGTAGGCGAAGCTGCCGTCGGGGCCGACGCTGACCGCGCCGTTGGCCGGCTGGGACGCGGTGAAGCTCAGCGCGTCCCTGTCGGTGTCGGCGGCGCTGACGGTGCCCTTGGCGACGCCGCTGACGGGGTCCGGTTTGGCGATGGCGGCCGTAGCCGTGGGTGGGTTGTTGGCGGGGCTGATGGTCACGGCAACAGGGACTTTCACCGATCCGCCGTAGCCGTCGGTGACGGTCACGGTGAACCCGTCGGACTTCTCGGCGGCGGTGGCGCCGAGTCTGGCGGCGGCGTGCCGGGCCGCGGCGGTCGGGGTGTAGGTGAACGCCCCGGTGCCGGCGGTGAGGTTCACCGTGCCCTTGGCCGGGGCGGTGGCGGTGTAGCTCAGCGGGTCGGAGTCGGCGTCGGTGCCGGTGATCTTGCCGGTCACAACCCCGGTGGCGGTGTTGGGGGCGCCCACCGTCTTGGTCGCGGTCGGGGCGCTGTTGCGGGGCAGGATCGGCACCGTCACCGCGCGAGTGGTCGCCGCCCCCCGAGCGTCGGTGACGGTGACCGTCACGGTGTCGGCGGTCGCCGCGGTGGTGGCCCCGATTTTGGCTGCGGCGTGCCGGGCGGTGGCGGTCGGGGTGTAGGTGAACACCCCGGCGGAGGTGATCGACACCGTGCCCCTGGTCGAGGTGGTGGCCTTGAAGGTGATCCTGTCGGCGTTGGGATCTGCGGCGGTGACGGTCCCGGTGAGCGCTCCGGTGGTCGAATTCGGAGCGCTGAGAACCACATTGGTGATCACCGGCGGGTCGTTGACCGCAGCCGTGGTCACCGCTGCACTCGGCGGTGCCGGCACGCCGAGGGTGCCGAGCTGGCGCCGGGCCGCCGCCAGCATCACCCAGCCGACCGGGGACTCGACCGTATTGTCCGGACCGGTCCCGAACAGCGCCGCCAGCACCCGGGCCGCGGCCGGCGGCGGGGCCGGCCGCACGGCAGCGGCCGACGAGACCGGTTGTGCGACAGGGGGCGCCGGCACAGCGGCGAGTCCCGGCCCGGCCGGCGGTGCGATCGCGGCCGGCGGTGCGATCGCGGGCGGCGGTGGGATCAGGGCAGCCGGTGTCGTGGCGGCCGGTCCCGGTGGAGCGGCGGCGGGCAGGGGGGGCGCCGGGGCCGGGCGGGGGTGGGAGATCCGCACCGGGACGGGGGGGGCCGCGAACCCG
>VERS01000527.1 GCA_018882545.1 Mycobacterium sp. | reverse complement strand
GTAAACAGCGGCGGCGGAAGCCAGCGCCCGGAGCATGTGCGGGCGCAGCACCAGCAGGAGAAAGTAGGAGAAGCGTGGCGGGACAGAAGATCCGCATCAGGCTCAAGGCCTACGACCATGAGGCCATCGATGCCTCGGCGCGCAAGATCGTGGAGACGGTCACCCGGACGGGCGCGAGCGTGGTCGGACCTGTGCCGCTGCCGACCGAGAAGAACGTGTACTGCGTCATCCGCTCCCCGCACAAGTACAAGGACTCGCGGGAGCACTTCGAGATGCGCACCCACAAGCGGCTCATCGACATCCTCGACCCGACGCCGAAGACGGTTGACGCGCTGATGCGCATCGACCTGCCGGCCAGCGTCGACGTGAACATCCAGTAGGAATTGTCATGGCTTCCAACAAGAATCCGCGGCGCGGAATCCTCGGTACGAAACTGGGTATGACCCAGGTCTTCGACCAGAACAACCGCGTCGTTCCGGTCACCGTCGTCAAAGCCGGACCCAACGTCGTGACCCGCATCCGCACCCCTGAGCGGGACGGCTACAGCGCGGTGCAACTGGCCTACGGCGAAATCAGCCCGCGCAAGGTCAACAAGCCGGTGACCGGCCAGTTCGCCGCCGCCGGGGTCAACCCGCGCCGGCATCTGGCCGAGTTGCGTCTCGACGACGAGGCCGCCGCCGCCGAGTACCAGGTCGGTCAGGAGCTGGGCGCCGACATCTTCGCCGAGGGCAGCTACGTCGACGTCACCGGAACCTCCAAGGGCAAGGGCTTCGCGGGCACCATGAAGCGGCACGGCTTCCGCGGCCAGGGCGCGGCGCACGGCGCACAGGCCGTGCACCGCCGGCCCGGTTCGATCGGTGGCTGCTCCACGCCGGGCCGGGTTTTCAAGGGCACCCGGATGGCCGGCCGGATGGGCAACGACCGGGTCACCACCCAGAACCTGCTGGTGCACAAGGTTGACGCCGAGAACGGCGTGCTGCTGATCAAGGGCGCGGTGCCCGGCCGCACCGGCGGCTTGGTCATGGTGCGCACATCGGTCAAACGTGACGTCGCGCGAGGTGAGAGCTGATGGCTACCAAGACGATCAACGTCCAGAGCCCGGACGGGACCGTCCGCGGCGGCATTGAGTTGCCCGCCGAGCTGTTCGACGTGGAACCCAACATCGCGCTGATGCACCAGGTGGTCACGGCGCAGCGGGCGGCGGCCCGGCAGGGCACCCATTCGACCAAGACGCGGGGACGGGTCTCCGGCGGCGGCAAGAAGCCCTACCGGCAGAAGGGCACCGGCCGGGCCCGTCAGGGCTCGATCCGCGCTCCGCAGTTCAAGGGCGGCGGTGTCGTGCACGGCCCGCAGCCGCGCGACTACAGCCAGCGGACCCCGAAGAAGATGATCGCCGCCGCGCTGCGCGGCGCGCTGAGCGACCGGGCTCGCAACGACCGGATCCACGCCGTCACCGAACTGGTCAGCGGGCAGAGCCCGTCGACCAAGAGCGCCCGGGCGTTCCTGGGTGCGCTGACCGATCGGCCCAAGGTTCTGGTCGTGATCGGCCGCGCCGATGAAGCCGGGGCCAAGAGCGTGCGCAACCTGCCCGGCGTGCACATCCTCGCGCCGGATCAGCTCAACACCTACGACGTGCTCAACGCCGACGATGTGGTGTTCAGCGTGGAGGCGCTCAACGCCTACATCGAGAACGCTTCCCCCGACTCAAAGACGGCAAAGACGGAGGTGCCGGCCTGATGGCGACCGTGACCGACCCGCGCGACATCATCCTGGCGCCGGTGATCTCCGAGAAGTCCTACGGGTTGATCGAGGACAACGTCTACACGTTCTTCGTGCACCCGGACTCGAACAAGACCCAGATCAAGATCGCGATCGAGAAGATCTTCGCGGTGAAGGTGGCGTCAGTGAACACCGCGAACCGGCAGGGTAAGCGCAAGCGCACCCGTTACGGGTACGGCAAGCGCAAGGACACCAAGCGCGCAATCGTGACCCTGGCCCGCGGCAGCAAGCCGATCGACATCTTCGGATCACCGGCCTAGCCCGGCAGAAGGAAACTCAGGACACATCATGGGAATTCGCAAGTACAAGCCGACGACTCCCGGTCGCCGCGGTGCCAGCGTCTCCGACTTCGCCGAGATCACCCGGACGACCCCGGAGAAGTCGCTGCTGCGCCCGCTGCACAACACTGGCGGTCGTAACGCGCACGGCCGCATCACCACCCGGCACAAGGGCGGCGGCCACAAACGGGCCTACCGGGTGATCGACTTCCGGCGCAACGACAAGGACGGCGTCAACGCCAAGGTCGCGCACATCGAGTACGACCCCAACCGGACGGCCAACATCGCGTTGCTGCACTTCCTGGACGGCGAGAAGCGCTACATCATCGCGCCGCAGGGCCTCAAGCAGGGCGATATCGTGGAGTCCGGACCCAACGCCGACATCAAGCCCGGCAACAACCTGCCGATGCGCAACATCCCGGCCGGCACCCTGATCCACGCCGTGGAACTGCGTCCGGGCGGCGGTGCCAAACTTGCCCGATCGGCCGGTTCGAGCATCCAGTTGCTCGGCAAGGAGGGGGCCTACGCCTCGCTGCGGATGCCCTCGGGTGAGATCCGCCGGGTCGACGTGCGCTGCCGCGCCACCGTCGGCGAGGTCGGTAACGCCGAACAGGCCAACATCAACTGGGGTAAGGCCGGCCGGATGCGGTGGAAGGGCAAGCGCCCCACCGTCCGCGGTGTGGTGATG
>VERS01000526.1 GCA_018882545.1 Mycobacterium sp. | reverse complement strand
GTGCTGACCGTGCCGGTCGTGGTGCTGTCGATGATCCCGACGCTGCAGTTCACCAACTGGCAGTGGCTCGCGCTGACCCTGGCCTCGCCGGTGGTGGTGTGGGGGGCGCTGCCGTTTCACCGCGCGGCCTGGACCAACCTGCGCCACGGGGCCGCCACGATGGACACCCTGATCTCGGTGGGGGTGAGCGCGGCGTATCTGTGGTCGCTGTGGGCGCTGTTTTTCACCCATGCCGGCATGCCCGGGATGACGATGAGCTTCGACCTGCTGACCCGCGGCAACGCCGAACCCCACATCTACCTCGAGGTCGCCTCGGCGGTGACCACGTTCATCCTGGCCGGACGCTACTTCGAGGCCCGCGCCAAGCGGCAGTCCGGTGCCGCGCTGCGCGCGTTGCTCAACCTCGGTGTCAAAGACGTCGCGGTGCTGCGCGAGGGGTCGGCCGAAACCCGCATCCCCATCGGGCAGCTCAGCGTGGGCGACCAGTTCGTCGTGCGGCCCGGGGAAAAGGTCGCCACCGACGGTGTCGTCGTCTCCGGCACCTCGGCGATCGACGCCTCGATGATCACCGGTGAGCCGGTCCCGGTCGAAGTCTCCCCCGGCGACAGCGTCGTGGGGGCCACCGTCAACGCCGGCGGGCGCCTGGTCGTGCGCGCCACCCGGGTCGGCGCCGATACCCAACTGGCGCAGATGGCGCGGCTGGTCAGCGACGCCCAGAACGGCAAAGCCGAAGTCCAGCGGCTGGCCGACCGGGTCTCGGCGGTGTTCGTGCCGATCGTCATCGGGCTGGCGCTGCTCACCCTGGCCGGCTGGCTGCTGACCGGACATTCGGTGACCGCGGCGTTCACCGCGGCGGTCGCGGTGCTGATCATCGCCTGCCCGTGCGCGCTGGGTCTGGCCACCCCCACCGCCCTGCTGGTCGGCACCGGCCGCGGCGCCCAGCTCGGCATCCTGATCAAGGGCCCGCAGATCCTCGAATCGACCCGCCGAATCGACACCATCGTGCTGGACAAGACCGGGACCGTCACCACCAGCCGGATGACGGTGGCCCTGGTGCACTCTGCTGAAGGGGAATCCCTCGCCGAGGTGCTGCGCCTGGCCGGCGCGCTGGAGCACGCCTCCGAACACCCCATCGGGCAGGCCATCGCCGCCCACGCCGCCGAACGCGAGCCGCTGGGTGAGGTCGAGGGCTTTGAAAACCATGGCGGCCAAGGCGTGTCCGGGGTCGTGGACGGACACGCCGTGCTGGCCGGCCGGTACAGCTGGCTGCGCGAGCAGTGGGCGCTGCGCGCCCCCGAACCACTGCAGCAGGTCGTCGACGCCGCCGAAGCCCAGGGCCGCACCCCGGTCTGGATCGCCTGGGACGGCCAGATCCGGGCGGTGATCGTGGTCTCCGACACCATCAAGGACACCTCGGAGGAAGCGGTGGCCGAACTGCGCGAACTCGGTCTGCGCCCGGTCCTGCTCACCGGCGACAACGCCCGCGCCGCCCGCAGCGTCGCCGAGCAGGTCGGCATCGAGGAGGTCATCGCCGAAGTGCTCCCGGCCGGCAAGGTCGAGGTCATCAAGAAATTGCAGGACCAGGGCCGCGTGGTGGCGATGGTCGGCGACGGGGTCAACGACGCCGCCGCCCTGGCCCAGGCCGACCTCGGGCTGGCCATGGGAACCGGCACCGACGTCGCCATCGAGGCCTCCGACCTCACCCTGGTGCGAGGCGACCTGCGCGCCGCACCCGACGCCATCCGACTGGCGCGCGCCACCCTGCGCACCATCAAGGGCAACCTGTTCTGGGCGTTCGCCTACAACGTGGCCGCGCTGCCCCTGGCGGCCGCCGGCCTACTCAACCCACTGATCGCCGGTGCGGCGATGGCGTTCAGTTCGGTGTTCGTCGTCACCAACAGCCTGCGGCTGCGCCGATTCACCCCCACCCGGTAAAAGGAGGTCATCGGTCCGGCGGCATCGCCGCGACCACCCGGGCCACCCGCCCGGTGTCGGCGGCGGTCCAGCCCGGCGGCGCCGCGACCGCGGCCAGCGCATCGGGGATCAGGTCGTCGTAGTTGTGCCCGTAGCCGGGCGGTTGGGATTGCGCCCGCGACAGATCCGCCGTCACCTGCAGGAACGTCACGATCGGATACCACCGCATCGCCGAGACCCGGTCGGCCCCGGCCGGCTCGGCCAGCCAGTCCGGTCGCGACCACACCAACTCCGGGCTCCACCAGACGATCGGGTCGGAGGCGTGCTGCAGGTACAGCACCCGCGGCGGCGGCCACGGCCCGCTCTGGGCATGGGGCGAACCTGCCTGCGGGACAAGCAGATTCGCCCTGTTCGAGGCGAACCGGACGATCAACCCACCGGCGTAGGTGGGCAACACCTCGGGCGTGGCAGGGTCACGGCGGTGTTGGAGTCTGGAACCGTCACTACGGTCACTACGGTGACCACTGTTTCTACGGTCACGACTTGCTCAACGGTCACGAACCTTTCAACGATCGACACTTTGCAAGGCCGTATTCAAGTTTACGGCGCAAACCTTTCGGCGTGGGCAGATTGCGTCCGCAGCCGGATCACTTGAGGATTATTCATGGCTAATTCATTCAAAAAGGTTATTGATCGTTTGATGTGGGCGCAGGTTGCGCCGACTCCTAACGCTTCTGCTGCGGCTTCGTCCATGTGTTCTGACTTGCGGTCAGACCTTTCGCGCAACCCGTTCGTTTATCAATTGGTCAGCAATACGGTGCTGAACCGCTACAACAT
>VERS01000525.1 GCA_018882545.1 Mycobacterium sp. | reverse complement strand
GGTCTGGGCTACTTCGTCTACTCGGAGTTGCGGATACGACGCCGGGAGGCGGCCCAGCGGGCCCAGGCTCAGGCCGGGGACACCCCGCTCAGCACCGAGGAGAAACTGGCCGACCGCTACGGACGGCGGCGCTGAGACCCACTGCGGCCAGCAGCGCAGCCGCCTGGACCAGCCGGGAGAGCCGCACCGCCCGGCGCAGATCGGCCACGCTCGGCGCCGGGCCGTCGCCGAGGCTGGGCCGGATCTCCAACTGGTGGTGATACTGCGTCGGGCCACCCAGCCGCACCCCCAGCGCCCCGGCGAAGGCCGCTTCGGGCACGCCGGCGTTCGGACTGGGGTGGCGGGCCGCATCGCGGCGCCAGATCCGTGCCGCCGCGGTCCCCGAACCGCCGATCAGCGGGGCGCAGACCACCGTCAGCGCGCCGGTCAACCGGGCCGGCAGGTAGTTGGCGGCGTCGTCGGAACGCGCCGCGGCCCAGCCGAACCGGGCGTAGCGCGGCGACCGGTGCCCGATCATCGCGTCCAGGGTGTTGATCGCCCGGTAGGCCAGGACACCGGGTATCCCGCCCAGCGCCGCCCATACCAACGGCGCCACCTGGGCGTCGGAGGTGTTCTCGGCGACGGACTCGCAAGCCGCCCGGGCCAGGTCGGAGGCCTCAAGGGCGGTCGGATCCCGCCCGCACAGCGCGGGCAGCAGGTCCCGGGCGCCCTCGACATCCTCGGCGGCCAGCAGATCGGCCATCACCGCACCGGTTCGGGCCAGCGTCGTCCCGCCCAGCGCCACCCAGGTGGCCGCTGCGGTCAGCACAACGCCGGTCCGGCCGCGCATCCGGAGCCCGAGTACGGCCCCGGCCCCGGCCACCGCGCCGACCAGTACTGCGCTGTGGACCGCTCCGGCGGCCCGGCTGTCGCGGTAGGTGATCGACTCAAGCACCGCCGCGCACCGGCCGAACCCCGCCACCGGATGGCCGCGCCGCGGGTCGGCCAGTAACGCGTCGGCGAGGGCGCCGATCAGGATCCCGACCGGCCGTCCACCCGGGAATCCGGCCACCCCGGCAGCGTCTCACACGCACCGGACGGCAGTGTGTGTCAGTGGCTTGTCAGTGGCCTGCCCTACCGTGTGCGATGTGGGGAGGACGCAATGACCGAGACATGGCCGGAGTACCTGCGCCGCATCACCGGCGGGCAGACCCAGAGCCAGATGGCCGAGCGGATCGGCATCGGGCGGTTGTCGGTGTGTCACTGGCTGCACGGCAAGACCCGGCCCAAGCCGGAGACCGCCATCGCGGTGGCGCGGGTGTACGGCCGCTCCCCGATCGAGGCGCTGCTGGCGGCGGGGTACCTCGAGCACGCCGAGGTCCGGCTACCGATCGAAAACAGGCGCTCACCGAGAGATCTGGCGGCCGAGGACATGGCCGCCGAGGTGCGCCGCCGACTGGTCGCACTGGAACAGCGAACCTCGGCGGGGTGAGGCGATTTAGAACACCACCGTCTGGTTGCCGAACCGGATCACCCGGTCCTCGCAGTGCCACTGCACGGCACGGGAGAGCACGGCGCGCTCGACATCAGCACCCAGTCGCACCAGGTCGTCGACGCCGTGCCGGTGATCGACGCGGACCACGTCCTGCTCGATGATCGGCCCCTCGTCGAGGTCTTCGGTGACGTAGTGCGCCGTGGCCCCGACGAGTTTGACGCCGCGTTCCTTGGCCCGCCGGTAGGGGGCGGCGCCGATGAATGCGGGCAGGAAGGAGTGGTGGATGTTGATCAGCGGGCAGCCCACCTCGGCCAGGAAGCGGGGGCTCAGGATCTGCATGTAGCGCGCCAGCACCACCAGGTCGACGTTGCCGCGAAGCAGGTCCAGTTGACGCTGCTCGGCCTGGTCGCGGATGTCCTTGCCGGCGGGCACGTGGATGAACGGGACGCCGAAGGGCCGCACCTGATCGGCAAGGTCGGGATGGTTGGCGACCACCATCACCACCGACATATCCAGTTCCCCCCGGCGGCTGCGCCACAGCAGATCCAGTACACAGTGGTCTTCGGTGGAGGCCATCAGGGCGACCCGTTTGGGCTTAGCCGCCTCGGTCAGTCGGAAGTCGATTCCGAACGGCTCAGCGACCTCTGCGGCAAACTCTCGCTCCAGTTCGGTGCGGGCAGCCGCAAGACCCGGCAGGTGAAAGATTGTGCGCTGCATGAAGATTCCACCCGTCTGCTGAGTGGAGTGCTGATCCAGCGAGATGATGTTCGCCCCGGTGCGGGCCAGGAATGTGGTGACTGCAGCCACCAGGCCGGGGCGATCGGCGCAGCGCACCAGCAGGCGGCCGATATCCCTGACCGGTAGTGGCGAGTGCCCCGGGGGAAACTCGCCCGCGCCACTACCGGTCATCCAGCCCAGGTCCGGAGAGGTAGCGGGTGACGTCGATGATCTGCGCGATGAAGTGTTCCAGTTCGCCGTCGGGCCCGCGAATGCAACTCAGCGTCAGATCGGCCCAGACCCGGTGGCCGGCGGCGTGGATGTACTGCTTGACCGCCCGATAGCTGTCGCGTCGGCCCGCGATCATGTCGGCCACCACTTGGAGTTCCTCGGCAATGGTCTCCGGCGCGGTCAGATCCTGCCAAGTCATGGTCAGCAGCGTGTCGATGTCATAACCCACCAGGGTGGCCATCGCCTGATTGACCAGGGTCAGACGCCCGTCGGGGGTGGCGAGTGCGGCGGGAACGGCGGAGTGATCCATCAACAGGCGGTAGCGCTGATC
>VERS01000015.1 GCA_018882545.1 Mycobacterium sp. | reverse complement strand
TACGGACTGGTCGGTGGAGATCGACGACAAGAAGTACACCGCTCAGGAGATCAGCGCCCGGACGCTGCAGAAACTCAAGCGCGACGCGGAAAGCTACCTCGGTGAGGACATCACCGACGCGGTCATCACCGTCCCCGCCTACTTCAATGACGCCCAGCGTCAAGCCACCAAGGAGGCCGGCCAGATCGCGGGCCTGAACGTCCTGCGCATCGTCAACGAACCCACCGCCGCGGCGCTGGCCTACGGTCTGGACAAGGGAAGCAACGAGCAGACGATCCTGGTCTTCGACCTGGGTGGGGGCACCTTCGATGTGTCGCTTCTGGAGATCGGCGACGGTGTCGTCGAGGTGCGCGCCACCTCCGGTGACAACCACCTCGGCGGCGACGACTGGGACGACCGGATCGTCGAGTGGCTGGTCGACAAGTTCAAGGCCAGCGCCGGTATCGACCTGACCAAGGACAAGATGGCCATGCAGCGGCTGCGCGAGGCCGCCGAGAAGGCCAAGATCGAACTCAGCTCATCGCAGAGCACCTCGATCAACCTGCCCTACATCACCGTCGACGCCGACAAGAACCCGCTGTTCCTCGACGAGCAGCTGACCCGTTCGGAGTTCCAGAAGATCACCCAGGATCTGCTGGACCGCACCCGCGCACCGTTCCAGCAGGTGATCAAGGACGCCGGCATCTCGGTGTCCGACATCGACCATGTGGTTCTGGTAGGTGGTTCCACCCGCATGCCGGCCGTCACCGAGCTGGTCAAGGAACTCACCGGCGGCAAGGAGCCGAACAAGGGCGTCAACCCCGACGAGGTGGTTGCGGTCGGCGCGGCCCTGCAGGCCGGTGTCCTCAAGGGTGAGGTCAAAGACGTTCTGCTGCTTGACGTCACGCCGCTGAGTCTCGGGATCGAGACCAAGGGTGGCGTGATGACCAAGCTGATCGAGCGCAACACCACCATCCCGACCAAGAGGTCGGAGACCTTCACCACCGCCGACGACAACCAGCCGTCGGTGCAGATCCAGGTCTATCAGGGCGAGCGTGAGATCGCCGCGCACAACAAGCTGCTCGGCAGCTTCGAACTGACCGGGATTCCGCCGGCCCCGCGCGGTGTGCCGCAGATCGAGGTGACCTTCGACATCGACGCCAACGGCATCGTGCACGTCACGGCCAAGGACAAGGGCACCGGCAAGGAGAACACGATCAAAATCCAGGAGGGCTCGGGCCTGTCCAAGGAGGAGATCGACCGGATGATCAAGGACGCCGAGGCGCACGCCGAGGAGGACCGCAAACGCCGTGAGGAGGCCGACGTCCGCAATCAGGCCGAGTCGCTGGTCTACCAGACGGAGAAGTTCGTCAAGGAACAGCGGGACGCCGGCCAGGAAGGGGGAGGCGGATCGAAGGTGCCCGAGGAGACCCTGCTCAAGGTCGACACCGCGATCGCCGACGCCAAAACCGCTCTGGGCGGCTCGGACATCGGGGCGATCAAGTCGGCGATGGAGAAGCTGGGCGCCGAGTCCCAGGCTCTGGGCCAGGCCATCTACGAGGCCACCCAGGCCGAACAGCCGGCCGGCGGTGCCGAGGCCCGCTCGTCCGACGACGTGGTCGACGCCGAGGTCGTTGAGGACGATCAGGAGCAGCGGTGAGCCAGGACTACGGCGAGCGTGGTGAGCGCGACGAACCGGTGACGGTCACCGATAAGCGTCGCATCGACCCGCAGACCGGTGAGGTTCGCGAAGGACCCGGCGGGCACGAGCGTGCCCCCGGCCCGACCCCTGGGGGGTCGGGCCCGGGGGCGCCCGCCGGCGAACAGGCCGACAAGGTCGCCGAACTCACCGCCGACCTGCAGCGCGTCCAGGCCGACTTCGCCAACTACCGCAAGCGCGCCCTGCGTGATCAGGATGCGGCGACTGAACGGGCCAAGGCCGTCGTGGTCAGCCAGCTGCTGCCGGTGCTCGACGACCTCGACCGCGCCCGCAGCCACGGCGACCTGGAGTCCGGTCCGCTGAAGTCGGTCGCCGACAAGCTCGCCGCCGCGTTGACCGGGCTGGGATTGGCCGAGTTCGGCACCGAGGGCGAGGAGTTCGACCCGTCCCGGCACGAAGCCGTCCAGCACGAAGGAGACGGCAACAACCCCGTCATCGGACACGTCCTGCGCAAGGGCTACCTGCTCGGGGAGTTCGTGCTCCGCCCGGCCATGGTCGGTGTCGTCGACGCCGTCGAGGTCACAGAACCGACCGACACGCCCACCCAGGAGGCTGCGACCGACGTGGAGAACGCAGAATCGGACCAGTAACCAGATCAAGCAGTCAGATCATGCAGTCAGATCAGAGCAGTCAGATCGGGAATACGTGAGGAGGTGACGCGGCATGGTTCAACGGGAGTGGGTTGAAAAAGACTTCTACAAGGTGCTCGGCGTCTCCTCCGATGCCAGTGACGACGAGATCAAGCGGGTCGCCAAGAAACTGCTCGCCGAGAACCACCCGGACCGAAACCCCAACAACCCCACCGCCGAGGAGCGCTACAAGGAGGTCGGGGAGGCCCGCGATGTGCTGACCGACAAGGCCAAGCGCAAGGAGTATGACGAAACCCGGCGGATGTTCGCCGGCGGCGGCTTCGGCCGCCGGTTCGGCGGCGGCGGGGGTGGCGGCTTCAGCGGGTACGACGGTGCCGGCGGGTTCAACCTCAACGACCTGTTCGGCCAGGCCGGCCAGGACGGCGGCGCCAACATCGGTGACCTGTTCGGGGGGCTGTTCGGCCGGGGTGCCCAGCCGCGCCCCTCCCGGCCGCAGCGCGGCAAGGACCTGGAGACCGAGACTGAACTCGACTTCCTCGAGGCCACCAAGGGCGTGGCGATGCCGCTGCGGCTGACCAGTCCGGCGCCGTGCACCAACTGTCACGGCAGCGGGGCGCGGCCGGGTACCAGCCCGAAGGTGTGCGCCAACTGCAACGGCTCCGGAGTGGTCAGCCGCAACCAGGGTGCGTTCGGTTTCTCCGAACCCTGCACCGACTGCCGCGGCAGCGGTTCGATCATCGAAGACCCCTGCGACGAGTGCCGCGGCACCGGCGTGACGACCCGTACCCGGACCATCAATGTGCGGATCCCTCCCGGCGTGGAGGACGGCCAGCGAATCCGGCTGGCGGGCCAGGGTGAAGCCGGTCTGCGTGGCGCACCCTCGGGCGATCTCTACGTCACCGTGCACGTGCGCCCCGACAAGGTCTTCGCCCGCGAAGGCGACGACCTCACCGTCACGGTTCCGGTCAGCTTCACCGAATTGGCCTTGGGCACAACACTGTCCGTGCCGACTCTGGACGGCAAGGTGGGGGTGAAGGTGCCCAAGGGCACCGCCGACGGGCGGATCCTGCGGGTGCGCGGCCGGGGTGTCCCCAAACGCACCGGAGGTGCCGGCGATCTGCTGGTCACGGTGAAGGTGGCGGTGCCGCCCACCCTGGAGGGTGAGGCGCTGGAGGCGCTGGAGGCCTACGCGGCCGCCGAGAAGGCCAGCGGTTTCGACCCCCGAGCCGGGTGGGTGGGTAACCGGCCATGACCGCCGCCAGCGGCCCCCGCCGGCCGCGCGACAGCCGGACCTTCCTGATCTCGGTGGCCGCGGAGTTGGCCGGTATGCACGCCCAGACCCTGCGAACCTACGACCGGCTCGGGTTGGTCAGCCCGGAGCGCAGCGCCGGCGGCGGTCGGCGCTACTCCGAACGCGACGTCGAACTGCTGCGCGAGATCCAGCGGCTCTCCCAGGACGAAGGTGTCAACCTGGCCGGGATCAAACGGATCATCGAGCTCACCAATCAGGTGGAGGCCCTGCAGGCGCGGATCGCCGAGTTGGCGCAGGAGTTGTCCCGTTCCAAACCGCGCCGAGACCTGGCGGTGGTGCCCAAGAGCACCGCGCTGGTCGTCTGGAAGCCCCGTCCGCGCTGACGTCCGGCCCGCTTCGGGCGCGCCGGGGGGGGGGTAGCGCTAACGCACCCTGATGGTGAACGAGGAGACCGCCGGGCGCCCCGGAACTGCCTTGTTGTAGGTGCCCTTGCGGAGCGCGTTGGTCGGCGCTGCCATCGGCTCGACGCACACGACGTCGTCGTTCTTGGGGGCGAAGATCTGCGCCGCCGGGAAGCCGTTGTCGAAAACGACCTCGATCCGCCGGTCACCGCCGGAGATGGCGAACACCGCGCCCTGGGGCACCTCGTCGAAACCGTCGTCGAAGACCCGGTCGCCCAGTTTCTCGGACTTCATCGGCCACTCCTCGGTGGCGCCGGTCGGGATTCCCCAGTTGTCCACCGGCAGGCGACGCAACGGCGGGGTCTCCAGCACCCACTCCGACCGCGGCACTCCCGGGATGGTCAGGTAGGGGTGGAATCCGAAACACAGCGGCACCGATGCCGAGGTGGTCGGGGTGATGGTCGTCTCGATGGTCAGCGCCCGGTCGATCAGCCGGACGTCGAGTGTGACGACGTGCGGGAAGGGGAAGCTGCACAGCAACCGCGGCTGCCCGCCGTAGTCGAGGTCGGCGATAAACCGGTTGTCCTCCTGCTCGGTGACCAGCCAGCCGGGGTAGGCGGCCAGCACCCCGTGGATCACCAGGCCGTGCTCATCGGAACGCACCCCACCCACGCCGGGGGTCAGGGTGACCGCACCGCCGTCGACGGCATAGCCGTTGGCGCTGAGCCGGTTGGCCCAGGGGTAGAGAATCGGGATGCCCATCGTCTTGCCGGTCGTCAGGTAGGCGTTGAGGCCGCGGCGCTGACCGAGCAGCTCGACCCCGCCGTCGGACAGCGAGGTGCAGACCATTCCCGCCGACGGCACGAAGGTGGCGGTCAACGCCGACGAGGGGTCTTTTATGACTACGGAGGGCAACTGGGCCATGGTCGGATTGTGCCATGAACGAGCGATGGTTGAACAAGCCCGTCGGACATCAGCGGTGCAGGTCGATCGGCCGCCGTCAGCGGTGTCCGTCGATGTAGGCGGTGAGGTCGTTGATCGTCCGCAGCGAGGCGTACTGCGACTCCGGGATGTCGACCTCGAAGCGCTTGTGCAGCCGGACCAGGAAGTTCAGCCAGTCCATCGAATCCAGATCCACCTGATCGCGGAGCAACTCGGTGTCGCTGAGCTCGGACTCCTCGATCTCCGGCGCGATGTCGAGGAGCTCGGCGACGACGGCGGCTCGGGTCTGACTGCTCATATCTCTCCTTCAGAGATCCTGCGGCTGCTGCAGCAGCCGGTTGACTTCGGCCAGGAACAGCGCGCCGCGGGCGCCGTCGCTGGCCCGGTGGTCGGCGGCCAGACTGGAGTGCACCGTGGTGGCCACCCGGATCCCGCCGTCGACGGCGACCACGCGCTGCGCCGGCCGGCCGAAGCCGACGATGGCAACCTGTGGGGGGTAGATGACCCCAAAGACCGAGTCGACGCCGTTCTCGCCCAGATTGGTCACGGTGATCGTCGGATCGGACATCTCCGAGCTGCGCAGCGAACCGGCCCTCGCCCTGGCCACCAGGTCGGTCAGGTCCGCCATCAGTTCCGATAACGGCTTCTCGGCGACGTCGTGGATGGCCGGCGCGACCAGTCCGCCGCCGCGCAGCGAGATCGCCACTCCGACATGGGTCTGATCGGCCGGTTCGAAGTGGTCGTCCCGCCAGAAGCCGTTGAGTTCGCCGACCTTTCGCGTCGCACACGCGACGGCCTTCAGTTGCAGCACCGCCGGCAGGATCCGTTCGGTGATGGGCCGTCCGGCGTTCCGTTCGGTCAGCCATGTCAGCGCGGAATCGAGATTGATCTCATCAGCCAGGTAGTAGTGCGGGATCTCGCGCTTGGACCGGCTCATCGCTGCGGCGATCGAAGCCCGCATGGCCGCGCCCCGCTCACGGGCCTTCTCGGCCGCCGACTTCGGTGCGGCACCCGTCGGCGTGGACGTCGGCGGCGCCGGTGCGGGTTTGGGTGCCTCATGGTGTGCCGTGGCCGCGGCGTGCTCCACGTCGTGGAGGGTGACCGCACCCTGCGGACCGGTGCCGGTGACGGCCTTGAGATCAATCCCGAGCGCCGCGGCGGTGCGCCGCGCCACCGGCGACACCCACAGCCGGTGGCCGACCGGCGCGGGCAGCCCGGAGACGTGTTGCGGTTGGGGTGATTCGGTAGTGGACGGTCCGGCCGGCGGCGTGCGGACCGGGGTGGACGCCGATGCCGCGCCGGGCCGCTCGCCGGGTTCCAGCAGTGTTGCCAGCGGGGTTCCGACGGCGACGGTCTCGCCGACGGGCACCAGTAGCCGGTCCACCACGCCGTCGTTCCAGCACTCGATTTCCACCGCTGCCTTCGTGGTCTCGACGACGGCCACGATCTGCCCGCGGGTGACGGTGTCACCGGGTTTGATCCGCCACTCCTCAAGGCGGCCCTCGTCCATATCCGCGCCGAGGGCGGGCATCGTGAATTCGATCATGGGGTCGCGGTCAACTCTTCTCAAGTCCGGTCTGCCGCCCGAACAGCCCGCGCACCGCCGCCACGATCTTGTCGGGCTGCGGCAGGGCGGCCTCCTCGAGGTGTTTGGCGTAGGGGATCGGAACCTCCGCGGTGCAGACCCGGGCGACCGGGGCGTCCAGTTCGTAGAACGCCTGCTCGACGATCCGGGCGCTGATCTCACCGGCCAGGCTGCCGGTGTGCCACGCCTCGTCGACCACGACGACGCGGTGGGTCTTGGCCACCGACTCCATGATCGCGGCATCGTCGAGGGGACGCAGCACCCGCAGGTCGATGACGTCGCATTCGATGCCGGCTTGGCTGAGTTGCTCTGCGGCGTCCAGCGCCTTGGGCACGCAGCCGCCATAGGCGATGATGGTGGCGTCTATTCCGGTGCGCCGCAACGCGGCCTGGCTGATGTCGGTGGGAACCAGCTCCGCAACGTCGGCGGAGAGGTTGTAGAGACCGACGTGTTCGACGATTACCACCGGATCGGGACTGGCGAGCGCGGTGCGCAGCATTCCGTAGGCGTCGGCGACGGTGGCCGGAGCCAGCACGGTGATGCCGGGGATGTGGGCGTACCAGTTCTCCAGGCTGTGCGAGTGCTGGGCCGCCAACTGCCGACCGGCCCCCGTCGCCATCCGCACCACCACCGGCACCGAGAACTGCCCGTTGGACATATGCCGAAGAGCCGCAGCGGTATTGACGATCTGATCCAGTGCGAGCAGGCTGAAGTTCACCGTCATCACCTCGACGATGGGGCGCAGACCGCCCAGCGCGGCGCCGATCCCGATACCCACGAAGCCCAACTCCGAGATGGGCGTATCGCGGATGCGGTCCGGGCCGAACTCCTCGAGCATTCCCTTGGACACCGCGTAGGTTCCGCCGTAGCGGCCGACGTCCTCGCCGAGTAGCACCACCCGGTCGTCGGCCCGCATGGCGTCGGCGATGGCATCGTGCACGGCGCTGCGGTAGGTCGTCTTCACGACGAATCCCCGGCGGGTGTCATCACATCGCGGGTGAGGGTCCCGACGCTCTCCAGCGTTCCGGCCTCGGCGTAGGCCACCGCATCGGCGACTTCGGCCGCCGCGTCCGCCTCGATCGCGGAGACGTCCTCGGCAGTCAGCAGACCCTCGGTCAGACAGCGTCCGGTGAACGTGCGGATGGGATCGTGTTCCTCGCGCCACTGGGCGACTTCGGCCTTGTCGCGGTACAACTCCGGATCGAACATCGAGTGCGGTCGGAACCGGTAGGTGCGGAACTCCAGGAAGTAGGGCCCACCCCCGGTCCGGATGTGGCCGACGGCTTCGCGCATCGCGGCCTGGGACGCCAGCACGTCCATCCCGTCGGCGGTGGCGGCCGGAACCCGGTAGGCCTGCGCTTTGGTGACAAGGTCCACCTGGGACAGTTCCCGGTCGATTGCGGTGCCCATGGCGTACCGGTTGTTCTCGCAGCAGAACAGCACCGGCAACTGCCACAGCTGCGCCATGTTCATCGTCTCGTGGAAGGCCCCCTCGGCGGTGGCACCCTCGCCGAAGTAGCAGGCACTGACCCTGTTCCGGCCGAGTTGTCTGTCGGCGAGGGCCAACCCGGCGGCCATCGGCAGGCCGGCGGCCACGATCGCATTGCCGCCGTAGAAGCGTCGTCCGGCGTCGAAGAGGTGCATCGAGCCGCCGCGCCCGCCCGAGCAGCCCTCCTGCTTGCCGAACATCTCGGCCATGATCTTGGTCATCGGAATACCGCGCAGCAGGGCGTGGGCGTGCTCCCGGTAGGTGGCCACCACCGCATCGTCGGCGGCCAGCGCCGGTAGGGATCCGGCGGCCACGGCCTCCTCACCGACGTAGAGGTGCAGGAACCCGCGGATCTTGCCCGCGCTGTACATCTCGGCGCACTTTTCCTCCATGCGCCGGATGCGGATCATGTCGGTCAGCAACTCCCGCGCCGACGCGGGTGGCCCGAGGGCGTCGGTCACGTCGTGATCCCCGGCGTCTCCACCGTGGAGGTGTCCCCTTCGGGCAGACCCAGTTCGCGGGCTTTGAGCAACCGGCGCATGATCTTTCCGCTCCGGGTGTGCGGCAGTGCGTCGACGAAGTCGATCTCCTTGGGTGCCACCGCCGCGCCGAGTCGTTTGCGCGCATGACCCATCAAGTCCCGGTGCAGTTCGTCGCTGCCGGTGTAGCCGGTCTTGAGGGTGACGAAGGCTTTCACGATTGCCCCGTAGGTGGGGTCGGGCTTGCCGATCACGGCGGCCTCGGCGACGGCGGGATGGTCGGTCAGGACGTTCTCCACCTCGAAGGGACCGATCAGATGCCCGGAGGCCTTGATCACGTCGTCGGCCCGTCCGACGAACCACAGGTAGCCGTCGGCGTCGCGCTTGACCAGATCGCCCGACAGGTACAGCTCACCCCCCGGATCGGCGTGAAAGCACTTGCGGTACCGCTCCTGCTGATTGAGGTAGCCGCGGAACATCGACGGCCAACCCACCCGCAGCGCCAGTTCGCCTTCGACGTCCGGTTCGTCGATGACAGTCACCTCGCCGGTATCCGGGTCGTGGTCGACGACGACGACCTCCACACCGGGCAGCGGGCGTCCCATCGAGCCGGGTTTGATGTCGAATGCCGGAGTGTTGGCCACCATGATGCCGCCGGTCTCGGTCTGCCACCAGTTGTCGTGAATCGGAAGACCCAGAACGCGTTTACCCCACCAGACCGCTTCGGCGTTGAGCGGCTCGCCCACACTGGCGATGAACCGCAGGTGCGGGAATCGGTAGCGGGCCGGCAGTTCCGGTCCGGCCTTGATGAGCATCCGGATCGCGGTGGGCGCGGTGTACCAGACCGTGACCGCCTGGTCCTGCAGGATGCGGTACCAGCGCTGGGCGTCGAACTCGGCCTCGTCGATGATCGAGGTGACGCCGTGCAGCAGTGGGGCGATGATCCCGTAGGAAGTTCCGGTGACCCAGCCCGGATCGGCTGTGCACCAGTAGATGTCGTCGGGATGCAGATCCAGGGCGAACAGCCCGGTGATGTAGTGCATCGCTACGGCGCCGTGGACGTGCTGGGCGCCTTTGGGTGTCCCGGTGGTGCCACTGGTGAAGTGCAGCAGCGACGCGTCGTCGGGTCCGGTGGGTTCGATCGGCGCGTCGTCGTCGGCCCGGGCCATCAGGGCGGCGAAGCTGAGGGTATCCGGAAGTTCCTCGTCGCCGACGACGATCACCTCCTTGACCGAGGGCAGGTCTGCGCGGATCCCGGCGATCTTGCGCTTGTAGATCGCCGAGGTCGTCACGATCACGTCGGCTTCGCCGATATTGACTCGGGTGGCGATCGGTTCGGGGCCGAACGCGGAGAACAGCGGCGAGACCACGCTGCCGTTGCGCAGGGCGCCGAGCATGGTGATGTACAACTCGGGAACCCGGCCCATGATGACGAAAACGCTGTGGCCCTTGCCGATTCCCAGGCCGCGCAGCACGTTGGTGAACCGCCGTGTGAGCCTGCCCAGTTCGGCGTAGCTGACGTCTTGGGTGTCCATCGCCGGTGTGTCGGCGATGAACCGAAGCGCGGTCCGGGCTGCCTGCGGCCCGCCGGCGTGCCGGTCCACGGCGGCGTAGGCGATATTGCAGCCGGGCATCCCGGTGCACAGTTGGGGTATCTGATCCCAGCGAAATGCGGCGCGGGTGGCGGGGTAGTCCTGAAGGTTCGGCATGACCTTCAGGTCGTCGGGGCCTTTGCGGATTGTGGTGTCGAGGTCCATCTGACAGCGACTAGCGGCGGGGCGGGTCCAGGACGCCGTCGCGCCGGGCGCGGGGGAAGTTCGCCATCACCCGGTCGATCAGTGCGTCGTAGGCGGCGCCGTCGTTGAGGATGTCGAGCCGCTTGAGGTGCCGCAGAAAGGCGTCGATACGCCGTTCCAGCGGCCAGTCCCAGTAGTCCCGCCGGGTGAACGGCGAACAGAGGAACTTCCAGGCGATACCGTCGATCTCCTCGCCGCCGGCGGGCTTGGCCATGACTGTCCCCCTCGGGTCCACCCCTGTGATGTTGGTCGCTCCGGTACCTCGACGGTAAGGGGCGAAAGTCCTCCCGCCAAGGGTTCGAGTGCTATCGCATACCGAATTCACGGCCATTTAACAGGGTCGCGGGACAGGACCCGGTCCATCAGAGCGCGTGAATCCCCTGATACAGCAGAGCCGCACCGATCAACACCAGAATCGCGGCCACCAGGGCGCTGTGGTTGCGTTCCATCCACTCCCGAATGCGGTCCAGCGGCCCATCGAGGCGCCGGCCCGCGACCAGATAGCCCAGCGCCGGGACGGCCACCGACGAGGCCGCCAGGCCGGTGAACACCAGCACCGCCTGCCAGGCGCCGGTGCGGCCCAGTGCCGCGGTGCCGATGGCCACGCCGGCCGCAGCGCACATCGCGAAGACCTTCAGGTTGGCGACGGTCAGGGCGATCGCGGTGATGAAGGCCCGCCCGGGACCCATCGACCGCATCGCGGTCATCCACCTGGGGTTGGGTTCCTGGCGCCGCCGCCCCGCCCACCGGTAGAGGCCGAAGGCGATCAGCGCGGCGCCGAGCACGATGCGCACGTAGGGCGCCCAGTCGGGCTTGCTCTCCAGGCCGGTGACAACGTCGGCGCCGCCGACGAACGCCCCGGTGATCATTGCGATGCCCAGTACCCACCCGGCCAGGAAGGCAAGGCTGGTGGGACGCGGCCGCGGGGTGTGCAGCACCAGGATTCCGGGGATGATCGACAGCGGGGAGAGGGCGACGATGAGCGCCAGGGGGATCAGTTCACCGAGACCCGAGACCAGACTGCGCACCGGGGCAACGTAGCCGATCCGGCAGCCGATCTCAGTCCGGAGCCCGGCGCAGTGTCCAGGCCGGCACCCAGTGCGTGACCGGTCGCCGGTGCGCGCCGTAGGCGATCTCGTAGGTCACCAGACCCCACCACTCACCCTGTTCGCACAACCCCCAGCAGGTCAGGGCGCCGGGCACGACCTTGTCCAACTGCAGGCCGCGCGGGTGGTAGCGGCCCGTGCGGTGCGGGCGCCGGGCAAACACCGCGCCGAGGTCAACCAACACCGGGAGCGCCGGACGCACCGGCCGGAACGGCGGCCGCAGAGGTTGGCCGTGGTATCCGATCGCGGCGAGGTCGCCCACTATTCGATCATATGTTCGATTTCAACTCTCGGCGGGTTCCTCGGCGAACAGATGCCACAAGCCCCTATCGGCCGGGCGCCGGGATTCACTAGACTTGAGCGGAACAGACTCAATGTTTCCGGTGTTATACACCTTGACTAGCTCTTACCAGGAGAAATGGAGGATGTCGGAGTGGATTCGTTCAACCCGACCACTAAGACCCAGGCGGCACTGACCGCTGCGTTGCAGGCGGCCAGTGCGGCGGGAAACCCCGAAATCCGGCCCGCGCATCTGCTGTTGGCGTTGCTCGGTCAGACCGACGGCATCGCCGCGCCGCTGCTGGAAGCGGTCGGCGTCCAGCCGGCCACGATCCGGGCCGAAGCGCAACGCCTCGTCGACCGGCTGCCGTCGTCCAGTGGCGCCACCTCACAGCCGCAGTTGAGCCGGGAGTCGCTGGCTGCCATCACCACCGCCCAGCAACTGGCAGGGGAGATGGGCGATGAGTTCGTCTCCACCGAGCATCTGATGGTCGGTCTGGCCACCGGCGACTCGGACGTTGCCAAAC
>VERS01000524.1 GCA_018882545.1 Mycobacterium sp. | reverse complement strand
GCACCGGTTCGGCCTACGGCGGTGCGCTGTATCTCGAGCGGGACAGCCGACTCACCGGGTCGGCGGTCACCGGCAACCGGGCTGTGGCCCACGGGGGCTTCGGCGGCGGCGTCGCACTGCCGAACGGTCCGCAAGTGCTGACCCGCGTGCAGACCGACTTCCGTGGCAACCGGGCGAGCACGGCCGGAAACCAGCTGTGGTGGCCGGATGGCACGGCGGCGTGACCGTTGGCGTAGCCGCAGCTCTGCCGAGTGACGGCTGACAGACAGTCTCGACTCCGTATCCCACGACCGGACTCTCCTCAGCGCCCCCAGATCCTTGCTCAGCGGCCCGTCCAGCGGGGCCGGCGCTTGTCCCGCCTCGCGGCCATCCCCTCGGTCGCGTCCCGGGTCGCCCCGGCCACCTTGCGCATCACCTCACCGAAGCGCACTGCCTCGATCCATCCCATATCGGCGGTACGCCAGGCCACTTCCTTGGTGGCGCGCTGAGCCAGGGGAGCGGCGTCGGCCAGCACCCGCGCCCACTCCAGCGCGGACTGCTGCAACTGGTCGGGTTCGACCAGCTTCCACACCAGTCCGGTCTCCTTGGCCCGCTGGGCGCTCATTGGGGCTCCGGTCAGCAACAGTTCCATCGCGTTGGCCCAGCCGATGCGATGCGGCAACCGAATGGCGCCCACGATGGTCGGGATACCGATGGCGACCTCGGGATAGCAGAACACCGCCTCAGTACTGGCGATGACGAAGTCGCAGAACAGCACTCCGGTCAGTCCGTACCCGATGCAGGGGCCGTTGACCGCCGCGATGGTTGGCTTGAACAACTCCATGCCGCTCTCGAAGGAGTTGATGGTGGGCTTCTCCCAGAAGGTTCCGCCGAAGGTGCCCACCGCCCCGTCGCTGTCCTTGAGATCGACACCGGCACAGAAGCAGTCGCCGCTGGCGGTCAGAATCCCCACCCACGCGTTCTCATCGTCGCGGAACCGGTCCCAGGCGGCGTTGAGATCCCGGCGCAGGGCACCGTTGATCGCGTTGCGCGCCTCGGGGCGGTTGAGCGTGATCGTCGCGACGTGGTCACGCAGGTCGTAGCCGACCAGACTCATCGCAGCGGTGGCATCAGCTGACGCCCAGGATCTTGATCGCGAAGATCAGCGTGTCACCCGGCTCGATCCCGGCGCGGGGCTCTCCGTTGGGATACCCGTCGGCCGATGTCATCGCGACGGCCACCGTCGAGCCAACCTTCTGACCGGCGATGGCCTTCTGGAAGCCCGGCACGACCCCGGTGAGGGGGAAGTCCACCGCCTCGCCGCGCTGATAGCTGCTGTCGAACACCGAGCCGTCCCGGCCGTTGACGCCCAGGTAGCAGACCGAGACCGTCGCAGTGTCCGGGACCACCGCACCGTCGCCGGGTTTGAGTGTCTGCACCTGGGTCTCGGCCACGCTGAACGGTACGGTGACGTCGATCTTCGGCGCCGCGGTGTCGGTCGACCCGGTGACCGAAACGCTGCCGCCGGTGCCCGACGACAAAGTCCACTCGGGAGCGACGTCGGCGGCAGCAGCTGCGGTGGGGCACGCTTCGCCGGCGGCCGGGGTGACGGTGGCCGAGGCCACACTTGATGTTCCGTCCGGCCCTGCGGAGGAGGTTTCACCCGAGGAGCTACACGCGCTCACACTGAGCACCAGCGCGGCGCCACATGCGGCAACCGCGAAATACGGCGGGGGAGGGATTTTCACGATTGCGACGCTACAGCCTGGCGGGGAGAGGCCGGCAGCAGCCGCACTTCGGTGATGGTGTTGCGCTGGATTCCGGACACTTCGAGGGTCCAGCCGTCCAGTGGGACGCGGTCGCCGGTCGCCGTCGGGATGCGCGCCAGGACGAGCAGGACCAGACCGGCAATCGTGGTGTAGTCGCCGCGGGGGAGATCGTCGATCGCGACACCGAGGTCGGGCAGGTCATGGATCGGGAAGCTGCCCGGCAGGACCTTACTGCCGTCCGGCAGTGTTCGGACGCCCAGGACATCGCGGTCGGTTTCGTCGTAGATCTCACCGACGATCTCCTCGAGGACGTCTTCGAGGGTGACGATGCCGGCGACCCCGCCGCGCTCGTCGATGACGACGGCGAATTGCTCGCGCTCGGCTTTGAAGCGTTTCAGTGCCTCCGAGACAGGCAGGCTGTCGGGCAGTTGCAAGGCGGGACGGGCGACTTCGGCCAGCGAGGGGCCACCGCCGATGAGGTCGCGGAGGTGGACGACACCGATGACCTCGTCGAGATCGCGGGAGCGGACCACCGGTGCGCGGGAGTGGCCGGCGGCGACCAACTGGTCCTGCGCCGCCGCGAGGGAGATGTCGCTGGACAGCGTCACCACCTTGCGTCGCGGAACGAGGATCTCGCGCAGTACCCGGTCCTGGATCTCCAACGCTCCGGAGATCATCTCGCGCTGTTCGATGCTCAGACCGCGGTGCGCCGAGACGAGTTCGCGTAGTTCCTCCGACGAGAGTTGTTCGGCGGCGGCGTCGGGGTTGCCGCCGAAGAGTCGCACGAGCAGATCGGTGGCCTGCCCCATCAGCCAGACGATCGGCTTGGACAGCGTGGCCAGCCGGTCGAGGGGAATGGCGACCATCAGCGCCCAGCGCTGGGCGTTCTGCATCGCCAACCGTTTGGGCGCCAGTTCGCCCACCACGATGTTGACGACGGCCAGCACGATCGTGACCGAGGTCACCGCGACGGCCTCGGCGGCACCGCCGAGAAAGCTCAGTGAGGG
>VERS01000523.1 GCA_018882545.1 Mycobacterium sp. | reverse complement strand
CGGCCCCGGCCGGACCGTCGAACCTGCAGGACATGCTGATGCCCGCCGAGGCGCCCGCGGTTGCACCCGCGCCGCCGCCGCCACCTCCCCCGCTGCAACCGGTCCCGCTGCCACAGGGGCGGCCCGCGCCATGACCGCTCGCATTCGGACCGGTGCCGCCGCGGTGTGTGTGGTGGCCGGTCTCAGCGGGTGCGGGTTCGGTGGGCTGAACTCCCTGCCGCTGCCCGGCGCTGTCGGTCGAACCGTCGACTCCGCCCGCTATCACATCGAGTTGGCCAACGTCAGCACCCTGGAACCGAACTCGCCGGTTCTGGTGGGCGATGTGGTGGTCGGCAGCGTGAACCGCATGACAGTGCGGGACTGGCACGCCGACGTGGAAATCTCGGTCAAGCCCGGCGTGGTGATCCCGGCCAACGCGGTGGCAACGGTCGGGCAGACCAGCCTGCTGGGTTCGATGCATCTGGCGCTGAATCCACCGCTCGGGCAGTCGCCCAGCGGCCGGCTGGCTCCCGGGGCCACCCTGGGTCTGGACAAGTCGTCGACCTACCCGTCGACCGAACAGACACTCTCGGCGTTGTCGGTGGTCATCAACGGCGGGGGAGTGGGCCAGATCGGTGACATCGTTGCCGAACTCAACCGGGCCCTCAACGGCCGGGAGGTCCAGATCAGGGACCTGCTGACCCGGCTCAACGACTTCGTCGGGGTGCTCGCCACCCAGCGCGACAGCATCAACGCGACGGTCGCGTCGCTGAACCGGGTGGCCGGCACCTTCGCCGGCCAACGCGAGGTGCTGACCCGGGCGCTGGACCGGATCCCACCGGCGCTTGACGTGCTGGTGGCCGAACGCCCCAGGCTGACCGCGGCCCTGGACCGTCTGGGCACGCTGAGTTCGGTTGCCACCGACCTGGTCAACGACACCCGCGCCGATCTGGTCCGCAACCTGGCCAACCTGGAGCCGACCCTGCGGTCGCTGGCCGATGTCGGGCCCGATCTGAACAAGGCGATCGCCTATTTCACCGCGTTCCCGTACGGGCAGGCCACCATCGACCGGGCCATCCGCGGTGACTACCTCAACCAGTACATCATCTTCGATTTCACCATCCCGCGGCTGAAGAAAACCCTCCTGCTGGGCACCCGCTGGGGTCAGGAAGGGGCGAAACTCGTTCCCGCGCCTGGTGATCCGTGGTACGCGACCTACACCTACGATCCCCTCAACGCACCGTTCTCACCGCCGCCGGAGGCGGTGGCCGACGTCACCGCGCTGGAGGATCCGATTCCACCCGGTCCGGCCCCGGCGCCGACCCCCGCGCCGTCTCCGGTGCCGCCCGAGCTGACGCTGGCCCCGATGGACGGCGGTGGTGGCTGATGCTGACC
This sequence comes from Mycobacterium sp., assembly GCA_018882545.1. Lineage (GTDB taxonomy): Bacteria > Actinomycetota > Actinomycetes > Mycobacteriales > Mycobacteriaceae > Mycobacterium. The sequence goes on along the minus strand of VERS01000523.1, from coordinate 1,382 downwards.
CGCTTCGTTCGCATCCAGCTCGCGGTGTTCACCGTTGCCTCGATCATCGGCATCCTGGCGATGGTGCTGGTCTACATGCAGTTGCCCACCCTGCTGGGTATCGGGCGGATGACGGTCAAGCTCGAACTGCCACGAACCGGTGGGCTGTATCAGTTCTCGAATGTCACCTACCGCGGGGTGCAGATCGGCAAGGTGACCGCCGTGCGGGCGACCCGCTCGGGTGCGGAGGCAACCCTGTCGCTGGCGACCTCCCCCAAAATCCCGGCCGACCTGCAGGCCAGTGTGCTCAGTGTGTCCGCCGTCGGCGAGCAGTACGTCGACCTGCTTCCGCGCACCGATTCAGGCCCGTACCTGCGGGACGGTTCGGTGATCCCGGTCAGCGACACCACGGTCCCGCAGCAGGTCGGCCCGATGCTCGATCAGGTGTACGCGCTGCTGGCCAGCATCCCCAAGGACAAACTCGCCCGACTGCTCGACGAAGCCTTCAAGGGGTTCAACGGATCCGGCGATGACCTGGGTGCGCTGCTGAACTCACTGTCGACCGTCACCGGGGACCTGGACAAAGTGTCGGATCGGGCGCGCACGCTGATCGACGACAGCCGTCCGCTGCTGGAGGCCCAGGCGGCCTCGGCCGATGCGCTGCGCACCCTGGCCCGCAGCCTGGCCGGGGTGACCGGCCAGCTCAACACCAACGACCCGCAGATCCGGACCCTGCTCGACACCGGCCCCGGTGCCCTCGACGAGGTGTCCAGACTGCTGACCCAGGTCAAACCGACGCTGCCGATCCTGCTGGCCAACCTCACCACGGTCGGGCAGATCGCGGTGACCTACCGTCCCTCGCTGGAACAGCTCCTGGTGCTGCTGCCGCCCTACATCGCCTCGGTGCAGGCGGTAGGCCTGCCGCGCAACAACCCCACCGGCTTCACCCAAGGCGACTTCACCTTGACCATCGGCGACCCGCCGGCCTGCACGGTCGGCTTCCTGCCGCCGTCGTCGTGGCGTTCCCCGGCAGACCTCTCCGATATCGACACCCCCGACGGGCTGTACTGCAAACTGCCCCAGGATTCCCCGATCGCAGTACGCGGCGCCCGCAACTACCCGTGTATGGGCCAGCCGGGCAAACGGGCGCCGACGGTCGAGATCTGCGAGAGCGGGGGGAATTACGTTCCGCTGGCGATGCGTCAGCACGCCCTCGGTCCGTATCCGTTCGATCCGAACCTGATGGCACAGGGCATCCCCCCGGATGACCGGGTGAGCTTTCAGGAGCAGATCTACGGGCCGCTCGAAGGCACCCCGATGCCGCCGCCCGGCCCGCCCGGCCCGCCGTCGTCGCCGGCACCACCGCCGCCGCCCGGGGTCCAGGTGGCCCCGAGCGCCTATAC
>VERS01000522.1 GCA_018882545.1 Mycobacterium sp. | reverse complement strand
TCGGCCATCTCCGTAGCGGCCATCCCGCTGGTGGCGGCGGTGACAGACCTCGACCTCGCCAGCATCATGGCGCTGGCCATGCTGGGAGCGGTCTTCGATCCCGCGGGTTACACCGCGCGCCGCGCCCTGATCCCCGATGTCGCCGACGCCAGCGGAATGCCGGTGCCCCGGCTGACCGGGCTGCACGAGGGCATCTTCGGTATCGGCTGGATCGCCGGACCTCTCGCCGGGTCGCTGCTCATCGCGGCTCTCGGCGACACGGCCGCCTTCTGGGTGCCGTTCGGGCTGTTCGCCTCCGCGGCGATCCTCATCGGCCTGCTGCGCGTCAGCGATGCCGGCCAGATCGCCAAGGCCCAGCACGCCGCGGCCGGGCACGCCCCGCTGAGCGCGTGGCAGAACGGGATGCTCGGCGCCCGGCTCATCTGGCGTGATCACACCCTGCGCGCCATCACGATCGCGGTGATGGTTCTCGCGGCGATCTATCTGCCGACCGAAGTCGTTCTGCTGCCGGCCTATTTCGCCGAGCTCGACTCACCCGAGCGTCTCGGCGTCATCCTGGCCGCGCTCGCGGCCGGCAGCGTGATCGGTTCCTTCTCCTACGGTTGGCTGAGCGCGCATCTGAAGCGTCTCACCATCGTCCGGATAGCCCTGCTCGGCACGGCGGTGACCTATATCCCCATGGCGCTGCTACCACCCATCGGGGTGTTCGTCACCTTCGCGTTCCTCTGCGGTCTGACCTGGGGTCCGATACAGCCCCTGCTCACCACCCTCGTGCAGGTGCGGATCGAACCCGACGCCCAAGGCCGGGTCTTCGGCATCCAGACCGCGACCTTCTACGTCGCCCCGCCCGCCGCGATGTTCCTCGCGGGGGTGCTCGCGGAGCACTTCGCAGTCAAGCCGGTGCTCCTGGCGATCGCTGTCCTGCTCGTCCTGACGGCGCTGGCAGTTCTGCGCGTGGAGAGCCTGCGCGATATCGACTCCCCCGGCTAGCTCAGCCTCGCCGCGCGAAGCTGTGGTACCGGTAACGCAGACCCGAGGCGCTCTCCTGCCAGTCCCCGGCGGTGCCGGTCCAGGCGTCGTCGAGCATCGGCGCCAGCGCGTCCTCGTCCTGCAGTCTCAGGTCGATCTCGACCTCGGTGACCTCGCATCGCTGCGCCAGCGGCAAGGCCAGGCGGTAGATCTCGGCGCCGCCGATCACCCAGGTTTGACCGGCCGGTTCGATGGAGTCGACGACCTCGGCACCCGGGGCTTGGTAGTCCGGGTTGCGGCTGACCACCACATTGCGCCGGCCGGGCAGCGGGCGAAACCGGGCGGGCAGCGACTCCCAGGTCCGCCGACCCATCACCACGGTGTGCCCCACGGTCAGCTCCCGGAAGCGGGCCAGGTCCTCCGGGACCCGCCACGGGATGCCGCCGTCACGCCCGATGACACCGGAGGTGGACTGGGCCCAGATCAGCGCGACGGGCATGTCGCTGATTCGGCCCCGCAGGAAGGCCTCATACCGCCACCGGCGCCTTGATCGCCGGATGCGGATCGTAATTGCGGATCTCGATATCCTCGTAGGTGTAATCGAAGATCGAGTCACGTTGAGCGAGAACGAGTTCCGGGTAGGGCCGCGGGTCCCGGGCGAGTTGCTCGGTGACCTGCTCGATGTGGTTGTCGTAGATGTGGCAGTCCCCACCGGTCCAGACGAAATCGCCGACCTGCAGGCCGGCCTGCGCGGCCATCATGTGCGTCAGCAGTGCGTAACTGGCGATGTTGAACGGCACGCCGAGGAACATGTCCGCGCTGCGCTGGTACAGCTGGCAGCTCAACCTGCCCTCGGCCACGTAGAACTGGAAGAACGCGTGACACGGGGCCAGCGCCATCCGCGGCAGCTCGGCGACATTCCAGGCCGACACGATGATCCGCCGCGAGTCCGGATCGTTGCGCAGCAGGTCCACCGCCGCGCTGATCTGGTCGACGTGCTCGCCGGCCGGCGTCGGCCAGGACCGCCATTGCACCCCGTACACCGGGCCCAGATCACCTGTCGGGGAGGCCCACTCGTCCCAGATGGTGACGCCGTGCCGCCGCAGCCACTCCACATTGGAGTCCCCGCGCAGAAACCACAGCAACTCGTAGATGACCGACTTGGTGTGCACTTTTTTGGTGGTGATGAGGGGAAATCCGGCCGAGAGGTCATAGCGCAGCTGGTGACCGAAAAGGCTGCGGGTGCCGGTGCCGGTGCGATCCGACTTAGGCACTCCCTCCTCGAGCACCGCTCGCAGCAGGTCCTCGTAGGGGGTGGGGATCGGCACGTCGACCACTCTAACGGGGTAGAACCTAAGCATGCCGATCATCGACGACTCGATCACCACCCCGGACGGCGCCTGCCCCGTCGCCCTGGCCACTCCGGACGGGACCGGCCCCTGGCCCGGGATCGTGATGTACCCCGACGCCGGGGGTACTCGGGCGGCCCTGCGCGATATGGCCGCCCGACTGGCCGCGCTGGGATACGTGGTGCTGCTGCCCGATGTGTACTACCGCAACGGCCGGTGGGCGCCGTTCGACATGAGGAACGTCTTCGCCGACCCGTCGGAGCGCCGCCGGCTGTTCGCCATGATGAAGGCGATCACGCCCACGGTCATGGCCACAGACGCCGAGGCGTTCTTCGACTATCTGGCCGCGCGTCCGGAGGTGGCCGGGGACCGGTTCGGCACCACGGGCTACTGCATGGGCGGACGCACATCACTGGTGGTGGCCGGCCGGATTCCGGAG
>VERS01000521.1 GCA_018882545.1 Mycobacterium sp. | reverse complement strand
CCACCGAGGTCGCCGCGACGGTGCCTGCTCCTTAAGCGGCCGCCGGCGGCTCGTATTGTGAGGCCATGATCGTCGGCGCCGTCGTCTGTCTGGGCTTGGCCGCGCTGATCGGCGGCACCGGCCTATGGACGTTGCGGCGGCCTGCGCCCGCCGACCTGACGGGGCTGGTGCTGCGAGCGGTGGCCCCCACCCAGCTCGCGGCCGGAATCATGTTGGCCGCCGGCAGTGTCGTCGCTCTCGCCGCACCGCAGCGCATCGGCCTGATCGCTCTGGTCTGCGGCGTCGTCGGGGCGGTCGCGACGCTGGCCACAGGTTCCTGGCAGAGCGCGCGCTATGTCGAGCGCCGACAGGCGTCGGGCGGCTGCGGCTCCGCGGACGGCTGTGGTGGCTGCGCGCGAATCTGCGGCTCGTAGCGCTCAGTTGCGGCTGAGGTCGATGGGGTGGGTAGCGAGCATCGCAGTCGGTAGGGGCTGACGCCGCAGCACCCGTGACCACAGATCTACCCGGGGTTGGACGAGAACGTCAGACGGCAGGGCGGACAGCACGATCCAGTCGTCACGCTCGATCTCACCCTCGAGTTGGCCGATGGTCCACCCGGAATACCCGGCGTAGATCCGCACCGCCTCGACCGCCTCGGCGATCGACTCCGGGTCGGCGTCGAGATCGACCATCACTATCCGGCCGGCGATGTGGCGCACGCCCTCGACGGAGTCGGGATCGACGTCCCCCTTCAGCGTGCCCAGACACAACGCCGCGTCGCGCTTGACCGGGCCGCCGATGAACATCGTTTTAGGCTTTGCCAACAGATCGGACCACTGCGGCAACACGTTGTACACCGCGGTCTCGCTGGGCCGATTGAGCACCACACCGAGCGTGCCGCCGTCGTTGTGCTCGACGACGTAGATGACGCTGCGCCTGAACGTCGGCTCGAACAGATCGATGTTCGCCAGCAGCAGTGTTCCCGCCCGCACCCTGTTGGCCGCGGGCGCCAGGAAGTCCTCTGGGTCCTCCGGTTGCGCCACCCACTCATCATGGCATGCCCGGTGGCGCCGAACAGGTCCGTGGAGATCGGCGGGCTGACCGATTTGTACTGTGATCCGGATGGTCGACGCCCGCGGTTTGGTCTCGCTGTGGCGCTCCGCGCGCAGACTGCCCGACTTCTGGCGGCTACTGGAACTTCGGGCGGCCAGCCAGTTCGGCGACGGACTGTTCCAGGCCGGGCTGGCCGGTGGCCTGCTGTTCAACCCCCAGCGCGCCGCCGACCCATGGGCGGTGGCCGGGGCGTTCGCGGTCTTGTTCCTGCCGTATTCGATCCTGGGGCCATTCGCCGGGGCGTTGCTGGACCGGTGGGACCGGCGGGTGGTGCTCATCGTGGCCAACGCGACACGGGTGGCCGCCGTCCTCGTGGTGGCCGCACTGTTGGCCCTCGGCGCCCGCGACTTGTTCGTGCTGTGCGGGGCTCTGGTGGTCAACGGGTTGAGCCGGTTCGTCACCTCCGGCCTCGGTGCGGCCCTGCCCGATGTGGTGCCCCAGCAGCAGGTAGTCACGATGAACGCGGTGGCCGCCGCCACCGGCGCGACCGCCGCCTTCCTGGGCGCCAACTTCATGCTGCTACCGCGCTGGCTGGCCGGCGACGACGATGCCGCCGCGGCTGTCGTCATCGTTTTGGTGGCGGTCCCGGTGGCGATTGCACTGCTGCTGTCGCTGCGGTTCGCACCGCACGTCCTCGGCCCGGACCGGACCGCCGTGACGGGCTCGCCGCTGTACGCGGTGGCCACCGGGTGGGCCTACGGCCTGCGGGCCGTGCGGGCCACACCGTCGGTGGCGGCGACCCTGTCCGGCCTGGCCGCCCACCGGATGGTGTTCGGGATCAACTCCCTGCTGGTGCTGGTGATCGTCCGGCAGGCCGGCGGGGCGACCGGCTTCGGCGGCCTGGGCACCGTGGTGGTGTTCGTGGCGGCCACCGGAACGGGCGCGTTCCTGGCCAACGTGCTGACGCCGCCGGCAGTGCGGCGCTGGGGCCGATACGCCACGGCGGGGACGGCGTTGCTGTTCGCCGCCCTCGTCCAACTCGGCGGTGCCACCTTGGACCTGCGGGTGATGGTGGCTTGCGGCTTCCTGCTGGGCCTGACCGGGCAGATGGTCAAACTCTGCGCCGACAGCGCCATGCAGATCGACGTCGAGGACGCGTTCCGGGGACACGTATTCGCCATCCAGGACTCGCTGTTCTGGATGTCCTTCATCGTCGCGGTCAGTGCGGCCGCGGCGGTGATCCCGCCGGACGGCCGCTCCGCAGGGTTGGCGCTAGCCGGTTCGGCCGTCTACCTCGTCGGCCTGGCGGTGCACGCCCGACTGGGCCGGCGCGCGACCTAGGCTTGGCGGTATGGCCGAACGTGCCGCTATCGAGTCCCTCGTCGCCGACCTGCGCGCCGAGAGCGCCGCGCTGGACGCTTTGGTCGCCGACCTGCCCGCCCGGCAGTGGGCCGAGCCCACACCTGCCCCACGGTGGACTATCGCCCACCAGATCGGCCATCTGCTGTGGACCGACCGGGTGGCGGTCACGGCGATCACCGACGAGGCGGCGTTCCGCGACCTTCTCATCGACGCCCAGCCACGGATGTCGACGTTCGTCGACGACGCCGCCGCGGAGTTCGCGGCCCGGCCACCCGAGCTGCTGCTGGCCGACTGGCGGCACACCCGGACCCGGTTGCAGCAGGCGCTCTGCGGGGTGCCCGCAGGTCGCAAGTTGTTGTGGTT
>VERS01000520.1 GCA_018882545.1 Mycobacterium sp. | reverse complement strand
TACCACTTCCGGGGCAGTTCGACGCTGACAAGATGCGCGCGGCCCGAATGTCTTTGGGCATCAATCAAGTCGAGTTAGCGATGCGCATCGGTGTCGATCCAAGTGTGGTCAATTCCTGGGAAACACGAAGCGGTAGCCCGTCCGTCCGAAACCTCAGACGGGTCGCGTCAGCTCTAGGGCTAAAGGTTCCCGATTTGTATCACTCGGACGCCGATGCGGCCGGAACGCTGGTCGACCTGCGGGTGCGAGCTGGATTGAGTCAGCGCGAGATCGCGCAGTTCCTGGGCGTCAGCCAAACCACCGTTTCGTGTTGGGAGCGTGGTGCCTCTCGGCCGACATGGAATGAAATCTGCGCATTCGCCAAGGTCTTGAACACAGATCGGATCACTGTCGGCGCCGCCGTCGATCTAACTGCGAACCAGCATGGGAACCCGCCCAAGCAGAGGCGCGCTGTCCGGCCCTCTGCGTTCACTCTGACCGCATCGTCGCCCCACATCGTTTATGACTTCGAAGACAGCGGAGGGGACGTGGAATTGTCCTCGCCGCAGTTTCCGCGACTGTCATTTCGCACCACCTTCACCAACCCGCGCATGCGCGAGTTGGCGGTCATCAACGATTACTTCAACGCGGACTACTTTCATCGCTTCAACCATCTTCAGCGCCGATGCAAAGGCCCCGATCCCGATGGTGCGGTCTACCTCATTCGATGGCTGCCGGCGTTCCACGAGACCACCGATCTCGAGACGCACTCACGCGGAATCACGGCGGCCATGCTGATCGGGCAAGTTCTGGAATGGGGCTTTCTGGAGGTCGCTTCGAGGGCTTTGCCGACCGGCGAGTACCTGATCATCGTGGTCGAGCCGGGGGACACTCTGGAGTTCCTGTACGGGCAGATTTCCCGCGGAATGCCGGTCACGTTCTACCCCACCCGAAGCGACGACGGCATTGGGCCTCTTGAGATTTGTTGGGACGACGACTCGAACAATCCGACAAGTTGGGCTGGTTCTTTTCGCCGCGAGGACATGCCTGCCGACATGACCTACGCGGAGCTCTTCCGTCACCTGCGGTCCATCAACCCTCCCAGAGAGACGGCATCCGAACCAGCAACAGGCGCCCCTCAGACTGACGTCGTGCGTAGCATCCACAGAACCTTTAGTAAAAGCACTCCGCGTCGGCAAGCTGGAGTTCGATCTGGGGCTTCCCGTCGATGATCCGCTGACTCCGTGACATCGGAAGCATGGCCGATGAAGCGCCGTTGGGTTGTCACACTTGCCTATGGCCGGGAACCGGATATGGCGACCATGGACCGCTGGGAAAGCCAGCTCGGCGACGACGCCACCATTTCCCGAATCCCCGGCCGTGGCATCGAACTGACTATCCACGTCGACGGCACGACCCTCGACCAAGCGCTGGCGACCGCGCGCGCCGGCGCGGCGCGTGTGCTCGATGACGTCGACTTCGTCGGCGTCGAGATCACCACCGAAGACGAGCACCTACGTCGCGCCGAGGACTTCATCGATCCCAGGAATTGATGGCGGCTGCCGAAGCCACTGAAGCAGTCCGAGAACCTGGCGTTCCACAAGCTATTGCCGGGCGCTAGACCGAAAAACAACGTGACGAAATTTCACCCACCGGAAAACGTGAAGGATACGAGCAGCAGGTCAGCCGACTGCCGTCGCTACCAACGGCCCTCGCGCACGAGTTTTATTTACCGTCGTGGCAGCTCACGCGGTCCTTATTTCGTCACACCGATTGCAAACCGCCCAGTGACCTACATTGACAGATACTTTGACAAAGCCGACTCCGCGAAAACCACTCGCCAACAGCGGAAACGGCCAAATCACCTAGCCAAGGTCCTGAATCTTGTTTAACAACGAAGGGCGCTTTGTCAATCTTCGTTGCATCTCGACACATGTAGGTTCTCAAATTCCTTTTCATTCGGCAGTCTTCCGACCTGCGGTCCTTTGTTTTGTCTCACGGCGTTGCGGAAGCCTTCTGTCTCACGGCCGGTTTCATTTCCTAGCGACTCGGATTGGTGGAGGTCCCGGATCGCCGGTCGGGATGCCGGGCGCTCAGGGGTGGCGCTGGTGTTGGGCGGTGGCGAGTTCCTCGGGTGTCGGGTGGCGCAGTGTGACCAGTCCGGCGTAGACGCCGGGGTGCAGTTCGACGCGGTGGATGCTGACGTGCACCGGTGTCCAGCCGCCGCCGTGGGCGGGCAGGCGCAGCACCGCGTTGGTCTGGTCGTAGGCGAGTTCTTCGCGCATGGGGGCGGCCAGGCGGTCGCGGTCGTCGGGGTGGATCTGTGGTCGGGTGCGCCAGTCATAGAGCGGGCAGGGTTCGTCGAGCCATTTGATCAGCGCCCAGGTGTTCAGGTCGATGATGGCCCGGTAGTGGCCGGGGCGGGCCATGGCGTCGATGAGCCGCGTGGTCAGTTGATCCGTCGAGACAGGTTCGACACCTACCGATTCGACGAGGTTCATCGACCGGCCGAGCAGGTGCTCGGTGCCGTCGGCGGCGGCTTCCAGGGTGATCCGGACGCAGAAACCGACCCGCCGGTGCAGGCCGGGAGCATCCCGCAACGCCCAGTTCGCCGCGAACGTGCGCCCCGGTGCCAGATCCACTGTCCAGGAGAGCACTTCGGCTTCGCCGGCGTTGAAGGCCCCCACCGGAATGTCGTCGGCCATGGATCGTCTGGTGAGGGGTTCAGTGGCGGGGTCCTTGCCGATGTTGAGCAGGAATTGCGCGGTGACCGAGGCTTCCCCGGTGTGCAGGTC
>VERS01000519.1 GCA_018882545.1 Mycobacterium sp. | reverse complement strand
GTCTGCACTGGTGAACGCCAACGGGTCGGTTGCGACGCAGTCCAGATAGAACGCGTCGGTGGACAACCCGGCGGCATCAAGGTTCATTGCGGTGTTGAGGTCGACGAGGTCGGGGATCGGCACCAGCGGAGCCCCCGAGATCACCCCGGCCCGGTACCGGTCGGGGTGCGCCAGCAGTTCGAACAGTGTCGCCACCGCACCGTAGGAATGCCCCTGCGCGACAACCGGGATGTCGGGCCGCTCGCGCCGTGCCAGGCGGGCCAGCTCCCCGGCGAGGGCGCAGCTGTCCTCCAGCGTGCCGAACTGTCCGCGTACGCCGGGCGACAGTCCGTGCCCGAACTGGTCCACTGCCCACAGGTCCAGTCCGGCGGCGTTGAGCGCGAAGCCGTACCGGTGGTACAGCCCGGTGTGTTCCCCGAAACCGTGCAGGAAGACCACCGCAGCGCGCGGGTCGGGAGCAGGCCAGTGCCGGTAGTAGACGGGGCCGCGGTCATGGTCCAGGAATGGCATGCCACGACCTCATCAGCATCCCGGTCGATAGGCAAGCGCGGGCGGCAGATTCCCGCTGTCGGGGGCGTATATTCGGTCGCGGGAGACGATGCCATGAGGCGATTCCGGTTCGCCCCGACCGTGGTAGTCGGTGTGGTCCTCGCAGTGGTTGGCTGCACCGATTCCTCAACCGGTACCTCATCCCCGGCCGCTCGGTCATACCCCGCTGTGCTGGCTGGGCACGCGGTCCTGCCGGCATTGACGATGCTCCAGGCTCCGGCCGACGCTCCCGGCGAGCTCGGCACCAGCGGCAAGGCGGCCCAGCCGCCCCCGGCCGGCGACGTCATACCACCTTTCGCCGGTCAACCCGCTCAGGGCCATTCGGCCATCCGGCGGACGGCCGACGGGGGCTTCTGGATCCTCAGCGACAACGGCACCGGTCGCAAGGACAACGCCGCCGACTTCATGTTGCACCTCAGTAAGTATCGGGTCGACTTCGACAGCGGCGACTTCCAACGCTTGGCGACGGTGTTTCTCAGTGACCCACAGAACGCCGCTTCATTCGCGATCGCCACCGCCGGCACCGATCGGCGCTACCTCACCGGAAGCGACTTCGATCCCGAGAGTCTGCAGTTCACCGCCGATGCGATGTGGGTCGGCGACGAGTTCGGTCCGTATCTGCTGAAGTTCGACCAGGCGGGTCGACTTCTCGCGGTCCACGGCATCCTGATCGACGGCCGGCCGGCCCGCTCACCGGACCATCCCGGGGGCGCTGCCTCGGCGGGCGTTGCGCGATCCAAAGGACTGGAGGCACTGGCGGGTTCGCCCGACGGCACGATGCTGTACCCGATGCTGGAAGGTCCGCTGGCCGGTGGAGCTGACGACGCCCGCGTGGTCCGGATTCTGGAGTTCGACGTTGCCGCCGAGCGCTGGACCGGCCGACACTGGCGGTATGTCCTGGAGGACGGATCGCACTCTATCGGGGACATCGCGATGATCGACGCGGCCTCGGCCCTGGTGATCGAACGCGATGGCGGTCACGGGACCTCGGACAAGGCCTGCCCGGAGGGCACTCGGGCGGACAACTGTTTTACCCGGCCTGCCCGGTTCAAGCGGGTCTACAAGATCGAGATGGGCGAGCAGACAGTCGGGGCAGCGGTGCGCAAGGTCGGTTACGTCGACCTGCTGGCCATCGCCGATCCCCGCGGTCTGGCGCGAGTGCCGTTGACCAACGGGGTCCTGACCTTCCCGTTCGAGACCATTGAAAGCGTCGACGTCGTCGACGATCGCCACATAGTGGTGGGTAACGACAACAACCTGCCCTATTCGAGGAGCAGGGAGCCGACCCGCGTCGACGACAGCGAACTGGTGCTGCTCGACGTCGCGAACCTGCTACGAGCTCGCTAGCGCGGGGTCAGCGCGAAAATCCGCACCCTGCGGTCGGTGCGAGTCCGATACGCCGGGTACACCTTGACGTACTCCATGAACATACGTTGGACGCGCTCGTACTCGTCACCAGCCAGAAGGGTGGCCACTACGGGAATCTCCTTGCCCGCCAGAGTGACCCAGCAGTTCGGGTCTGCCATCAGGTTCGACGACCAGGCCGGGTGGCCGGCCTGGCCGAAGTTGCTCCCGAATAGGAAGATGCGCTCGGCGTCTCGGGTATAGACCAGCGGGGACTGCCGCCGCTGTCCCGACTTCCGGCCGATGGTGGTCAGCAACAGCATTTGCAGTCCGGCCGGGCCGAGGACGCTGAGGCGCCCGCCGGTTCTGCTCAGCAGCCGGCGATCCAGGGGAACCAGCGCCCGCATGAATCTGCTGCCGACCGGGGTCGCGGCGAAGGTCTCGCCGACCCGGCGGACCAAGCCGGGCCCTGCGCGCCGCGGCGGTTCCGGGAAAGGGTTCTCCGCCACGGTTCCAGTATGCGCCCGATGAGCGACCGGGCGAGCGACTCACCGCCCGGAGCGGGGCGGCGGGCCTGGATACCCGGCCCGCCGCCCGCTAGGGCGGGCCGATGGCGCCTTCCACGGCGGCCAGCACCTCGGCGGGATCGAAGGGCTTGCGCACGGTGGCCACGGCCTTGCGGATGGCCCGGTGGATGCCTGCCAGGCCGCTGATGACCACCACGGGGATGTCGCGCAGCTCGGCGATGCGGCTGTAGCGCTGGTGGAACTTCGGGCCCCACTCCTCGGGCATCTCCAGGTCCAGGGTGATGAGGTCCGGGCGTTCGGTCTGCAAAAGCCGCATGGCCTCGTCGCCGCCGCCCGCGCAGCACACGTCGTAGC
>VERS01000518.1 GCA_018882545.1 Mycobacterium sp. | reverse complement strand
CAGCGTGGTGGAGAACCTGCTGGACAAGATCGCCGGGGATGTGGGCGGCAATCCGCAGCGGATCGGCAAGAAGGTCAAGAACACGCGTGCACGGGCTTGGCAGCCAGTCAAGGAGGCCAAGTACCCGGCCTTCATCGCCGAGGACGGGGGGTGCGTGATCGGCGGCACGGCATGGGATTTCGCCAATCCGGCGCGAGTCCCTCCGGGGAGCCTGGACCTGTTGGTGATCGAGGAAGCCGGCCAGTTCTGTCTGGCCAACACCATCGCCGTCGCGCCGACCGCCCGCAATTTGCTGCTGCTCGGTGATCCCCAGCAGCTGCCTCAGGTGAGCCAGGGAACCCATTGTGAGCCGGTCGACCAATCTGCACTCGGCTGGCTGGTCGACGGGGCGCCGACGCTGGACCCGTCGCTGGGATACTTTCTGGAACAGTCTTGGCGGATGCATCCAAAGGTGTGCAACCCGGTGTCGAGGTATTCCTACGGCGGGCGGCTCGAATCGGTCGAGGAGTGCACCGCAGCGCGCCGCCTTGTCGGCCACGACCCGGGAGTGCATCAAGTCTTCGTTGAGCACGACGGCAACTCGACGGACAGTGCCGAGGAAGCCGAGCGCATCGTCACCGAGATACGGGGCCTGCTCGGGGCGCAGTGGACCGATGAAAAGGGAACCCGCCCTTTGGCACAGAGCGACATTTTGGTGGTGGCGGCCTACAACGCCCAGGTGCTGATGATCCGGCGTCACCTTAAGACTGCGGGCCTTAACGGAGTTCAGGTCGGCACTGTTGACAAGTTCCAGGGCAAGGAGGCGCCGGTGGTGTTCTTCTCCTTGGCGGCGTCCTCGATCGACGATGTGCCGCGCGGGATTTCCTTCCTGCTTAACCGCAACCGGGTGAATGTGGCTGTCAGCCGGGCGAAGTGGGCGGCGTATGTCGTGCGATCTCCGCGGCTCACTGAATACTTGCCGGCGGGGCTGGCAGGGTTGGTGGAGTTGGGGGCGTTTTTGGCGTTGACGGAAGGCTCGTAGCTCGGAAGGAGTGCGTGGTCTTAGGCAGACTACTGAAGCGCCTGACACCGACCACCGATCCTTGGGAGACTCGACCTGTGCAGCGGGAGGAATTCCTCGACAAACTTGCGTCGTTGCGCATGGCTCCCCGCGGCGGCGGTGAGCGCTACCCTCACAAGCCGCTGCTTCTGCTGTGGCTGCTGGGCCGGATGCAACAGCACGGTACGTCGGCCTGCACCTACGAGGAAGCCGAGAAGCCCGTCAGCCGGTTACTGGACGATTTCGGGCCGCCGGCAAAACAGCGGTACCGCGCCGCGATGCCGTTCGTGCATCTGGAGTCCGACCTGTGGGAGCTCAGCGGCGAGGAGGGGCAGCCGCTCAACGACACCCGGGCCTCGCTGTGCCGGGCCCACGCGAAGGGTCGGCTGCGGCCCGAGGTCGAGGAGCTGCTACGCAGGGATCCTTCGCTGATCGCCGAGTCTGCCCGCCTGCTGATCGACCTCAACTTCACGCCGACCTACCTGGATCCGATCTGCGCCGACGTCGGCCTGGACCTCGATGCCGCCGAGGAAGCAGCTTGGCGCCCTCGCAGGCTGCCCCGCCCGCGTCGTCGGCCGGGATTCCGCAGCGAGGTGCTGCACGGCTGGCGTAATCGGTGTGCGATGTGTGGCTATGACGGCGCGCTGGGCCGCGATCCTGCCGGGCTAGACGCAGCGCACGTGTTCTGGCATTCCCAAGGCGGGCCTGACGAACCGGACAACGGGCTGGCGCTCTGCGCGCTACACCATGTTCTGTTCGACCTCGGCGCGCTCGGGCTGAATGCCGATCTCTCGGTTCGGGTGTCTCCGCAGTACGTGGCGCGTAGCGAGTTGGGGGAGCGCCTCGTCTATCACCTCGAAGGCCGATCACTGCTGGACCCGGCGCCCAAGCACCCGGCGCCGGGTGCGCATCACGTCGAGTGGCATTCCAAGCAGGTGTTCAAGAACTCAGCCTGAGGCGTCCAGAGCGGCAATCCCCTGATGGATGTCGGAGTCGCGGACTACTGTCCCGAACGTGGAACCGGGGGTATACGAGTCGCTGCTGACCGCACGCCTGCATGAGGCGCTCACCGCGAGCCCGGGGATCGTCTCCGACCTGAAAGACATCGACGAGGCCGAGCAGCCGCTGGTGATTGCGCGCCACCTCGCCCGCCTCATCGAACAGTCTCTGCGGCTGGCCCGCACTCCGGAGGCGCGGATCGCGGTGGTGCGCGACGTCCTCTCGGCGCTCCCCGATCCGGACGCGCTGCAAGAGGCTATCTATGAGGAAACTCCCGACAAGATCAAGCGCCTCGACGCTGTCATGCCGGCCGGAGTCGTCGACTCCACGCGCTACCTGCGGCCCGCCACCCCGTTTTCCGACACCGCGCTGATGACCAACGCCCGCGACGAGCCCACGCTGGCGGCAGAACTTCGTGCTGAGTTGGCCAGCGCCGATCAGGTTGATCTGCTGTGTGCCTTCGTGAAATGGCAGGGGGTGCGGCTATTGGAGGACGAGCTCTCGGAGTTGAAACGGCGCCAGGTGCCGCTGCGGGTGATCACCACTACCTATCTCGGTGCCACCGACGCCCGCGCCCTCGACGAACTCGTTAACGCATACGGTGCCGAGGTCCGGATCAACTACGAGATCAACCGCACCCGCCTGCACGCCAAGGCCTGGATGCTGGGCCGAAACACCGGCTTCAACACCGCCTACGTCGGCTCGAGCAACCTCTCCCACGCCGCACTTGTCGACG
>VERS01000517.1 GCA_018882545.1 Mycobacterium sp. | reverse complement strand
GGCCAGCGCCTGGGCCGCGGTCGGCGCCGGGGTGACCCGGCTGGACTCCTCCGTCGGCGGGCTGGGCGGCTGCCCGTTCGCGCCCGGCGCCAGCGGCAACATCGCCACCGAAGATCTGGTGTATCTGCTGGAAGACAGCGGCATCAGTGTCGACGTCGACCTCGACGCCGCCATCGACGCCGCCCGGGTGGCCCAGAACCTGGTCGGCCACAGCCTGCCCGGCGCCCTGCTGCGGGCCGGGGACCGGATGCGCGGCTGAGGATCCGATGACCGCGCGCACGTTGTCCACCAAGGGCCTGCAGACCCGGCAGGCCATCGAAGACGCAGCCCGGAAACTGTTCGCCCAGCGCGGTTTCCACGGCACCACCCTGGCCGACATCACCGCCGAGGCCGGCAAATCCCCCGCGGTGTTCTACCGCTACTTCACCGACAAGGAGGATCTGCTGGCCGCACTGGCGGAGTCCTTCCTGGCTGACGTGGTCGAACTTCCGAAGGTCCCCGACGGCGTCGACTTCTTCGCCTCCGCGGTCGGCGTCTACTGGCAGATGTTCAAGCCCAACATCGGGATCATGGTCGCCGTCGACCAACTCGCCGCCACCGAGCCGCGGTTCGCCCTGCTGCAGAGGCGATTCCGCCGCTTCGGCATGGACATCGTCGGTGCCTCGGTGCGCACCGCCCAACGGCAGGGTTATGCCGCCGAACTGGACGCCGATCACGTCGCCCTGGCGATCGCCCTGCTCTTCGAGCGGTTCACCAGCGTCAGCCTCTCCGCCGGGGTGCCCGACGAGGCCGCGGTCAGCACCCTGTCCACCATCTGGCAGAAGACGCTCTACGGCGCACCGAAGAGAGAATGAGTGGATCATCCATGACCGATTTTGCGGTGCCCGAACACCTTCCGCCGTTGCTGGCCGAGATGGACGCCTTCATCGAGGCCGAGATCAAGCCGCTCGAGCGCGAGCACATGCAGTACTTCGACCGGCGCCGCGAGTTCGCCCGCACCGACCTGGACAACGGCGGGGTGCCCCGGCGGGAGTGGGAGGACCTGCTCGACGAGATGCGCCGCCGCGCCGACGCCGCCGGCTGGCTGCGCTACGGCCTGCCGTCGAGGTTCGGCGGCCGCGACGGCACCAACCTCGACATGGCCGTCATCCGGGAACACCTGGCGCACAAGGGACTCGGGCTGCACAACGACCTTCAGGACGAGTCCTCGATCGTCGGGAACTTCCCCCAGGTGATCATGATGGACCGGTTCGGTACCGAGGAGCAGAAGGCCGAGTGGATCGAAGCGATGTTCACCGGCGAGCGGTCGATGGCCTTCGGCCTGACCGAGCCCGACCACGGCAGCGACGCCACCTGGCTGGAGACCACCGCGGTGCGCGACGGCCAGACCTGGGTGATCAACGGTGCCAAGCGGTGGAACACCGGGGTGCACCGCGCCACCCACGACCTGGTGTTCGCCCGCACCTCCGGGGACCCCGGCCGGGCACTGGGCATCACCGCGTTCCTGGTGCCCTGCGACGCCGCCGGATTCGAGGTGCCCTACTACTGGTGGACCTTCAACATGCCCAGCGATCACGGCGAGGTGGTGCTGCGCGACGTGCGGGTGCCGGCCGGGGCGGTCCTGGGCGAGGTGGACCGCGGATTGGAGGTGGCCCAGACCTTTCTGCACGAGAACCGGATCCGGCAGGCCGCCAGCAGCCTGGGGGCGGCGCAGTACTGCATCGACCGCGCCGTGGCGTACGCCAAGACCCGGGTCACCTTCGGCAAGCCGCTGGCGGTCAACCAGGCCGTGCAGTGGCCGCTGGTGGAGTTGCAGACCGAAGCGCAGATGGTGCGGCTGCTGGTGTACTACGCGGCCTGGGAGCTGGACCGCAACCACCACCTGGAGGTCTCCGACAAGGTGTCGATGGCCAACTACCGGGCCAACCGGCTGGTGTGCGAGGCCGCCGACCGGGCCATGCAGATCCACGGCGGGATCGGATACAGCCGCCATGAACCCTTCGAGCACATCTACCGCCACCATCGTCGCTACCGCATCACCGAGGGGGCCGAGGAGATCCAGATGCGCCGGGTGGCCCAGCGCATGTTCGGATTCGGCCGGGCGTGACCGATCAGCCGGCGGCGCAGCTGGCGTCGAGGCTGGAGGCGGTGCTGCGCCCGGTCCTCGGTGAGGCGGTGGCGGTGGCGGACCTGCGCCTGCTGACCGGGGGGGCCAGCCGGACGACCTACGCCTTCCAGGCCGTGACCGACACCGGGCGGCGTGGGCTTATCCTGCGGGCCGCGCCGCTGGAGGGCTCCGAGCACTTCGCCGGCATGGAACTTGAGGCCGCCGCCCAAGCCGCGGCCGCCGACGCCGGCGCTCCGGTGCCGCACATCCTGGTGGCCTCCGACTCCCCTGCGGCCCTGGGCAATCCGTTCCTGGTCTGCGAGGAGATCCCCGGTGAGACCATCGTCCGCCGGATCCAGCGGCACCTGGACGACGCCGGCCGCGCCGGCCTGCTCGACCAGTGCGCTCATGCGCTGGCCGCCATCCACCGCGCCCGCACCGACGCACCGGGGCTGGTGCGGCAAGACCCGCTGGCCGATTGCCGGGGGCGCATCGACGACCTGGGCGACACCACCGCCACCCTGGAGTTGGCCTTCCGGTGGCTGGGTGCCCACCGGCCCGCGCCCAGCCCGGCCCGGCTGGTGCACGGGGACTTCCGGATGGGCAATCTGATCGTCGACGGCCCCGGGCTGTCCGCGGCCCCGGTGGGGCCTGTCCTGGCGGCCGTG
>VERS01000516.1 GCA_018882545.1 Mycobacterium sp. | reverse complement strand
GTCGCGGACACTGGCCGATCTGGGTCTGCCGCGCTGGGTCCTCGACGCGGTGCGGCCGGCGGTCTACGGGGTTGCGGCGTTGCTGGCCCTGTCGTCTGCGGTCGTGGCGGGGTCGCTGATCGTGCACTGGGGAACCATGCACGACCTGTACGGCATCACCGATTCAGTGTTCGGATACCTCAGCCTCACCCTGCTGTCGTTGCTCTACTTTCCCAATGTGGTGCTGGGCGCGGCTGCGGTGGTGGTCGGTTCCAGCGCCCACATCGGCTTCGCGACCTTCAGCGCCTTCACCGTATTCGGCGGTGACATCCCGGCGCTGCCCATCCTGGCCGCCGCACCCACGCCCCCGCTCGGCCCGGTCTGGGTTGCGTTGCTGATCATCGGAGCGGCCTCAGGCGTGGCGCTCGGTCAGCAGTGCGCGTTGCGGCCCCTGCCGCTGCCGTTGGCGATCGCCAAACTCGCCGTCGCCGCAGCTCTCGCCGCGGCGATGCTGGCCGGACTTGCCTTCGCGGCAAGCGGACCGCTGGGCAACTTCGGTCACGTCGGTGTCGACCAGGTCACCTTCGGACCCGGGGTGTTCTTCTGGTTCTTCGCCATCGGTGGCCTCACGGTGGCACTGGCGGGCGGGGTCAGCCGCGGGACGTACGCCGCGCGACCCGAGCCGGCGGCCCGACCTGGCCGCGAGCCTGCACCGCCGCCCCCATCGACGCCGGCTGCACCTCCTCCCGTGCCCGTCCCCGCGCCTGTCCCCGGGGCGGACCTCGCGGACCCGACGGACCCGGAGGATCTGATGTTCGTCGACGCCGACGTCGAGGCCGGCGCGCCGCGCGACGGCGGCCATCCGCCGGCCGGCGCCGGGTAGCGGGACGGCCGATAGGCTCAACACTGTGCCAGCGCCGCTGCAGATTCAGGTTCCGCCAAGTGCGCCGGCCCGACTGGTGGTGTTGGCCTCGGGTACCGGGTCGCTGCTGCAGGCCCTGCTGGACGCCGCCGCGGGCGACTACCCCGCCCGGGTGGTTGCCGTGGGGGTGGACCGAGATTGCCGGGCCGCGCGGATCGCTGCCGAGGCCGGCCTACCGGTGTTCACCGTGCGCCTGGGCGACTACCCCGAGCGATCCGGGTGGGATGCCGCGATGGCCGAGGCGACCGGCCGCCACACTCCGGACCTGATCGTGTCGGCCGGGTTCATGAAGATACTCGGCCCGGGATTCCTCGCCCGCTTCCAGGGCAGGGTCGTCAACACCCATCCGGCGTTGCTGCCGTCGTTTCCCGGCACCCATGCCGTTGCCGATGCGCTGGACTACGGCGTCCGGGTCAGTGGGTGCACGGTCCATTTGGTCGACGCCGGGACGGATACCGGGCCGATCCTGGCTCAGCAGGCCATCGAGGTGCGTGACGACGACACCGTGGAAACCCTGCATGAACGGATCAAAGTCGCCGAGCGGCGACTGCTGGTGGAGGTGCTCGCCGGGTTGGCCCGGCACGGTCTGACGTGGCACGGTAGAAAGGCGACCCTGGGAATGGTGGAAGTATGACGGCGCAGACCCTGATCGGCAGGAAGCCCATCCGCCGGGCGTTGATCAGCGTGTACGACAAGAGTGGTCTCATCCCGCTGGCCCAGGGCCTGCAGGAACTCGGGGTCGACATCGTCTCCACCGGGTCGACCGCGAAAACCATTGCCAGCAAGGGTATCCCGGTGACGCCGGTCGAGTTCGTCACGGGCTTCCCCGAAGTGCTCGACGGCAGGGTCAAGACGCTGCACCCATACATTCACGCCGGAATCCTGGCCGATACCCGCAACCCCGAACACCTGGCCGCACTGGAGAGATTGAAGGTCGAACCGTTCGATCTCGTCGTCGTCAACCTCTACCCGTTCAGCGAAACGGTGGACGCGGGCGGGGAGATCGACGAGTGCGTCGAGCAGATCGACATCGGCGGCCCGTCGATGGTGCGAGCGGCCGCCAAGAACCACGACAGTGTCGCGGTGGTGGTCGAACCGCTGGGCTACGACGGGGTTCTGGCGGCGGTCCGCGCCGGGGGCTTCACCTTGGCGGAGCGCCGAAAACTCGCCGCATTGGCGTTTCGCCACACCGCCGAGTACGACATCGCGGTGGCCGGTTGGATGGGATCCACACTGGCGCCGGAACAGGGTGCCCCGGCGGGGCTGCCGGTGTGGTTCGCCCGGAACTGGCGTCGCACATCGATGTTGCGCTACGGCGAGAACCCGCACCAGCAGGCAGCCCTCTACAGCGACGACGTGGGCTGGCCCGGACTGGCGCAGGCCGAGCAGTTGCACGGAAAAGAGATGAGCTACAACAACTTCACCGATGCCGATGCGGCATGGCGGGCAGCGTTCGATCACCAGCAGATCTGCGTTGCGATCATCAAACACGCCAACCCGTGCGGAATCGCCATCTCGGCGGAATCCGTCGCCGATGCGCACCGCAAAGCCCACGCCTGCGATCCGCTGAGCGCATTCGGTGGGGTGATCGCCGCCAACGCCGAGGTCACCCGGGAGATGGCCGAACAGGTTGCGGAGATCTTCACGGAGGTCATCGTGGCCCCCGCCTACGAGGAGGGCGCGGTGGGAATCCTGGCCCGCAAGAAGAACATCCGGGTGCTGGTGGCCGCTGAACCGGCGATCGGCGGGGTGGAGATACGCCAGATTTCCGGTGGTCTGCTGGTGCAGCACCGCGACGAACTCAACGCGGCCGGGGACGACCCGGCCAACTGGGCGCTGGCCGCCGGGACGGCCGCTGACGACGCCACCCTGGCC
>VERS01000515.1 GCA_018882545.1 Mycobacterium sp. | reverse complement strand
TTCTTCGGCGGCTCCTTCCTGATCGCCACCATCCCCCTGGTCTGGTTGCTCTACACCGTCATCGAACGCGGCTTCACGGCCGTGACCAGCTCCGGTTGGTGGGGCAGATCACTGGCGGGCGTGCTGCCCGACCAGTTCGCCGGCGGGGTCTACCACGCGATCTACGGCACCATCATCCAGGCGCTGATCGCGGCGGCCTTCTCGGTCCCGTTGGGCATCATGGCGGCGATCTACCTGGTGGAATACGGCACCGGCCGGTTCGCCAAGGTGACGACATTCATGGTCGACATCCTCGCCGGCGTGCCTTCGATTGTGGCGGCGCTGTTCGTCTTCGCGTTGTGGGTAGCCACCCTGGGTTTCCCCCAGAGTGCCTTCGCGGTGGCCCTGGCCCTGGTGTTGTTGATGCTCCCGGTGGTGGTGCGCAACACCGAGGAGATGCTCAAACTGGTCCCCGACGAGCTGCGCGAGGCGTCCTACGCGCTGGGCGTCCCGAAGTGGAAGACCATCCTGCGGATCGTGGTGCCCACCGCGCTGCCCGGAATCATCAGCGGAGTCCTGCTGGCACTGGCGCGGGTGATGGGCGAGACGGCGCCCGTCCTGGTCCTGGTCGGATACGCGCGGTCGATCAACTACGACCCGCTCAACGGCAATATGGCCTCGCTGCCACTGCTCATCTACACCGAACTGATCAACCCCGAGGCGGCCGGCCGACTGCGGGTGTGGGGCGCGGCGTTGACGCTGATCCTGCTCGTCGCCGGACTCTATGTGGCGGCCGCTTTCGTCAACCGATACCTCAACCGCAACCGCGCCTGAGCAGAAACGGTGAATCAACAGTGAGTAAGCGTTTCGACCTCAAAGACCTCAATGTCTTCTACGGGTCCTTCCATGCGGTGGCCGACGTGACGATGGGGATACCCCAGCGCAGCGTGACCGCGTTCATCGGACCGTCGGGCTGCGGCAAGTCCACGGTGCTGCGGGCCTTGAACCGGATGCACGAGGTCATTCCCGGCGGTCGGGTGGAAGGTTCGGTACTGCTTGACGGCGAGGACATCTACGGCTCGGGTGTCGACCCGGTCAGTGTGCGCAAAACGATCGGCATGGTGTTCCAGCGGCCGAATCCGTTTCCCACCATGTCCATTCGCGACAATGTGGTCGCCGGCTTGAAACTGCAGGGTGTCCGCAATCGGCGGTTACTCGACGAGACTGCGGAGCGTTCGCTGCGCGGAGCCAACCTGTGGAACGAGGTCAAAGACCGCCTGGACAAGCCGGGTGGTGGACTCTCCGGCGGCCAGCAGCAGCGGTTGTGTATCGCTCGTGCGATCGCCGTCCAACCCGACGTGCTGCTGATGGATGAGCCCTGCTCGGCACTCGACCCGATATCCACCCTGGCGATCGAAGACCTCATCGCCGAACTGAAACGGGATTTCACCATCGTCATCGTCACCCACAACATGCAGCAGGCGGCGCGGGTCAGCGATCAGACCGCGTTTTTCAATCTCGAATCCACCGGTAAGCCAGGACGCCTCGTCGAAGTCGATGACACCGGCAAGATCTTCTCCAACCCGACCCAGAAGGCAACTGAGGACTACATCTCGGGGCGCTTCGGGTAACCCCGGGTGGTCAGTAGGTCGCGATCTCGTCTTCGGCCGGGAGTTGGCCGGTCACCTGGAAGATGACCCGGCGGGAGATCTCCACCGCATGATCGGCAAATCGCTCGTAGAACCGGCCCAGCAAAGTGACGTCGACCGCGGCGGCGACGCCGTGCTTCCACTCCCGGTCCATCATCACGCTGAACAGGTGCCGGTGCAGGTCGTCCATCGCGTCGTCGTCCTGGCGGATCTGGCGGGCCTTCTCGGGATCCCTCGACAGCAGGACGTCGCGGGCACTGCTGGCCAAGTCCACTGCCACCCTGCCCATTTCGGCGAAGTAGCCATTGACTTCTTCCGGTAGGGCGTGCTGGGGATGGCGGCGGCGCGCGATCTTGGCGACGTGCAGCGCCAGCGCGCCCATGCGCTCGACGTCGGCGACGATCTGGATGGAACTGACAATGGCCCGCAGGTCCCCTGCGACCGGCGCCTGAAGCGCCAGCAACACGAACGCCGCCTCCTCCGCCCGGGCGCTGGAGGCGATGATCTTTTCATGGTCACTGATCACCTGCTCGGCAAGCACCAGGTCAGCCTGCAGCAGTGCTTGGGTCGCGCGCTCCATGGCAATGCCGGCCAGCCGGCACATCTCGGCCAGTTGGTTGTTCAGAGCGTCCAGCTGCTCGTGGTAGGCGGTTCGCACCCTGCCAGCCTACTTGCGCAGAGGCGAACCGACCCGCGCCTGCATCGGAACGGAAGGTGAATCTTCAGTCGCAACGGACGTCGGCGCCGTTGATGACGGTCAGGTCCGACGGCAGCTGGGTGGGGGTGCCCCCCCCGGTGTGGGTCACGTTCACCGTCAACGGGGTGCCGCTGGCCTGGGGGTACTTCACGGTTGTGAAATCCAGACCGAGCACGACCTGTACCACTTCACCCAGGCCGGTGATCCGCTCGATACGCGCACCCGGCAGGGTGGCGGCCACGGTGGCGGCGGCCTGCTCGTTGCCCAGCGAGTAGTACACGGTGGTTCGGTAGGACAGGCCCCATTCCGCGTAGTAGTCCGGGTCACGGACATCGAACCCGTAGAGATCGAGTTCCTCGGTCACCGCGGTGGCCAGGCCCTTGGTCTGGGTGGCGTTGCCGACCTGCACCGTCACGTCCCGGGGATCGGCGGCAACGGCCTTGACCTCCTCGGTGG
>VERS01000514.1 GCA_018882545.1 Mycobacterium sp. | reverse complement strand
CCTCATCGATGCCATCGCCACGGCCCGGCGCCGCGAGCCGGCGCTGCCACGCCCTCAACTGGCGCGGCTGATCATGGCCGCGGTTGACGGTGTGGTGCTGCAGTTCGCGGCCAACGGCGACAGCGCCACCGCCCGCGGGGACCTCGCCGCGTTCGGCCGCATCCTCGCTGCCGCCGCCGGCAAGTGACCCCGCCCGCGGCGACTGCGGGCCGGATTCAGCCGCGCCGGCGGGACAACCAGGCGGCCAAGGCCCGACCCCGGGACATCAGCCGAGGATCAGCCCGGAGGTCGGCACACCGGTCCCGGCGGTGACGAGCACATGCTCAACGCCCGCGACCTGGTTGACCGATGTGCCGCGTAACTGCCGCACCCCTTCGGCGATGCCGTTCATCCCGTGGATGTAGGCCTCACCGAGTTGACCGCCGTGGGTGTTGATCGGCAACCGCCCACCGATCTCGATCGCACCCCCGGCCACGAAATCCTTGGCTTCGCCTCTGCCGCAGAACCCCAACTCCTCCAGTTGGATCAGCGTGAACGGGGTGAAATGGTCGTAGAGCACCGCGGTCTGGATGTCGGTCGGTCTGAGTCCGGACTGCCGCCACAGCTGCCGGCCGACCAAGCCCATCTCCGGCAGGCCGATCTCTGGTCGGTAGTAGCTGGTCATCGAGTACTGGTCGGGGCTTGATCCCTGGGCTGCCGCGGCGATGACGGCGGGACGGTGCTTGAGATCCTTGGCCCGCTCAACGGAGGTCACGACGACGGCGACGCCTCCGTCGGTCTCCTGGCAGCAGTCCAGCAGACGCAGCGGCTCGGCGATCCAGCGCGAATTCTGATGGTCTTCGATGGTGATCGGCTTGCCGTAGAAGTAGGCCTTCGGGTTGTTCGCCGCGTGCCTGCGGTCGGCGACCGACACCGCCCCGAAGTCGCGGCTGGTGGCGCCCGATTCGTGCATGTAGCGTCTGGCGATCATCGCCACCTGTGCGGCCGGAGTGGACAACCCGTGCGGGTAGCAGGAGGAATTGTCGACGCTCGTCGAATCCGCACCCTGCATGAGCCGCAACTGCACCTGCCCGAACCGCATACCGGAGCGTTCGTTGAAAGCTCGATAAGCGACAACGCAATCCGCGATCCCGGTGGCCACAGCGATCGCCGCCTGCTGGACAGTGGCGCACGCCGCCCCCCCGCCGTGGTGGATCTTGGAGAAAAACGTCAACTCCCCGATCCCGGTGGCCCGCGCGACGGCGACTTCGGTGTTGGAGTCCATGGTGAAGGTCACCATGCCGTCGACGTCGGCCGGGGTCAGCCCGGCGTCGTCGAGGGCGTCAAGAACCGCTTCGGCAGCCAGGCGCAATTCGCTGCGACCTGAGTCCTTGGAGAAGTCGGTGGCACCGATGCCGACGATGGCCGCCCTGCCCGATAGCGCACCGGGCATCATGCACCTGCCATCGTCAGCGTCGCGGTGGCGACGACGTGGTCCCCGAGGCTGTTGCTGCCAACGACTTTCACCGTGATCAATCCGTCGTCGACACCGGTCACCTCGCCGGTGAACGTCACGGTGTCGTAGGCGTACCAGGGGACGCCGAGGCGCAACCCGATGGACCTGATGACGGCATTGGGCCCGGCCCAGTCGGTGATGTAGCGCTGCACAAGCCCGGTGTCGGTCAGGATGTTGACGAAGATATCCTTGGATCCCTTCGCCTGCGCCTTGTCCCGGTCATGGTGGACATCCTGGTAGTCGCGAGTGGCGATCGCAGTCGAGACGATGAATGTCGGGTCTCCGTAGAGCGCGAGTTCGGGCAGCTTGGTGCCGACCTCCGCGGTGGGCGCGCTCACGCCGCCGGCTGCCATGCGTAGAGCGTCCAGGCCGGGCCGCTCTCCCCGGCCGGGAAGTCGATATAGGTTGCGCGAACTTCCATTCCGATCTCCACGGCCGCCGGATCGACCTCGCGGAGTTCACCGAGCATCCGCACCCCCTCCTCAAGTTCCACCAGGGCGATGACGAAGGGCAGCGTGCGGCCGGGCACCTGCGGGGCGTGGTGCACCACATAACTGAACACCGTCCCGCGACCGCTGGCCACGACGTAGTCGGTTGGCACCGACTTGTCCTGCCAGACCGCCGGCACCGGGGGGTGCTGCAGGGATCCGTCCGGGCGCTTCTGGATGCGCAGTTCGTGGGCGTTGACCCCGTCCCAGAAAAACTGGGTGTCCCGCGAGGCGGCGGGGCGCATCATCAGTTCGGGGTCCAGGTCCGCCGGAACCGCGGCCGGAACCGGGTGGGCGTCTTGCTCGCGGGGACGGAACTTCATGATCCGCCACATCATGTCCGCGACGGGTTCGTCGCACACCGTCCAGGTGATCTTCTGGGTGATGAAGAAGCCCTCGCCCAGTGCGGTCTGTTTGGGGCCGACGACGTCGGTCAATTCGGCTGTCACACTGACTTCCTCGCCGGGGCGCAGGTAGCGGTGGTAGGTCTGCTCGCAGTTGGTGGCGACCACGCCGATGTAGCCGGCGGCGTCGAAAAGACCCAGGATCTTGCCCAGTGGGTCGTCGTCGGTGCGCACACCGCCGAGCCCGGCCATCGTCCACACCTGGATCATCGCCGGCGGTGCCACGACACCGGGGTGGCCGGCGGCCTTGGCGGCGGCCTCGTCGGTGTAGATCGGGTTGCTGTCGCCGATGGCGTCCAGCCAGTGATCCACCATCGGCTGGTTGACGGGGTGACGTCCTTTGCGGGGCTTGCTCTTTCCCTCAGTCTTGATCCGCTCGGCGGCCCGTTGGATGT
>VERS01000513.1 GCA_018882545.1 Mycobacterium sp. | reverse complement strand
GGTGTAGGCGGCCCAGCCGCTGAAGTAGTGATAGAAGGATCCGGTGGTGACGCCGAGCCGACTGCAGACCTCGGCCAGTTTCAGACCGCCGAACCCGAGGTCGGCCAGGATCTCCAGGCCGGTCTCGAAGTATGACTCCCGGGCGGCGACGATGGGCATGCTCAGACCTTAGGCTTCTGCACCCGTCGGCGGTCCGGTACGCAGATGAGTCCGGCGCGCGTACGAGTTTGCGTAGGTTCTTGACGTGAAATCAAATTAATCTGGCAAATTGTCGCTTGGCGTGCTGTCAGATTCGAAAGTCACGTTCTCCACGACTCGTTCCTGGGGTCCACTCCGACATACATCGCACCAATCGGAGATCGTGTAACGCCCACATCAGGATGCTGGCGGACTGTCTTTTGACAGATAAGCATCAGTACCTGTGGGAAACAACAACTTTCGAAGAAAACGGGAGCTGCCGAATCGGTGCCGCAAGGACGCGACCGCTGCGTGCACCCACCTGATTTGCGCGGGACGGCTCAGTATCTGGCACAATCACGGCATGCAGAAGACCGCACGTCGCGGACCGGGTCGGCCACCGGCAGCGAAATCTGCCCAAACCCGCGGCCGAATCCTGCACGCGGCGCGGGAGGTGTTCGGTGAGATGGGCTACGACGCGGCGACCTTTCAGGAGATCGCCCTGCGTGCCGATCTGACCCGGCCCGCGATCAACCACTACTACCCGAACAAGTACGCGCTGTATCAACACGTCGTCGAAGAGACCAATGCCGCGACGATCGCTGCGGGTCTCGAGGAGGCCGGGCAGCAGGAGACTTTCGCCGGCCGAATTCGGGCCTACCTGGATGCCGCCGTTCGGGCCAAAGACCGCGACCGCTCGGCGGCGGCGTTCCTGGTCACCTCGGTGCTGGAATTTCAGCGCCACCCCGAACTGAGCCGACACGACAACAACGCGCTGGAGCACACCCGGAATTTCGCCGCCATCGCGGTCAAAGACGGCATCGCCAGTGGCGAACTGCGCGCCGACATCGACGTCGACTCCGCAACCGAGATGCTGGTGGCGGCCTTCTGGGGCCTGGGCTTTTACGCGGGGTTGGCCGGGGACCAGCAGCAGCTGGACCGGATCACCGTCGAGTACATGAATCTGTTCTGCAGCGGCAACTGGTTCACTGGCCGCTAGCCTATCTAAGCTTTCGCTACCATGGGCTCACCACCGGCAGTAGGAGCCCACCATGAGCACTTTGCGCAGCCATGACGACACCTGGGACATCGCCAGCAGTGTCGGGGTGACGGCGGTGATGGTGGCGGCGGCGCGGGCGCGGGAAACCGACAGCGCAGATCCGCTGATCCGCGACCCGTATGCCCGGATTCTGGTCACCGGCGCCGATACCGGCGTGTGGGAGAAGTTCCTCGAGCCCGAGATCCAGGATCGGGTCGCCGGCGCCGACCCTGAGGCGGCGGCACTGTTCGCCAACATGCTCAGCTACCAGGCGGTGCGCACCCTTTTCTTCGACACCTTCTTCGCCGACGCCGCTGCCGCCGGGATCCGCCAGATCGTCATCCTCGCCTCAGGGCTGGACTCGCGGGCCTACCGGCTGGCGTGGCCGCAGGGCACCGTGGTCTACGAAATCGACCAGCCGAAGGTACTGGAATACAAGGCCGCCATGCTGGCCCGGCATGGCGTCGAACCCAGCGCTGAGCGGCGCGAGGTCGCCATCGACCTGCGCCAGGACTGGCCGGCCGCACTGAAGGCGGCCGGTTTCGATGCGGCCCGCCCGACCGCGTGGCTGGCCGAGGGGCTGCTGATGTATCTGCCCGCCGAGGCCCAGGACCGGCTATTCGAACAGATCGGTGAGCTCAGCGCACCCGGCAGCCGGATGTCCGTCGAGGCCATTCGGCACCATGACGAGGAGCGCCGCGCGCAGATGCGCGAGCGCTGGGAGAAGATGGCTGACGATCTGGGTATCCAACGCACGGTCGACATCGCCGATCTGACCTATAACGACCCGCACCGCGCCGACGCCACCGAGTGGCTCAACGCCCACGGTTGGACCGCGTCCGGGACGGTGTCCACCGACGAGATGCGCAGACTGGACCGGTGGGTGGAGGTGCCCGATCAGCAGGACGGTTTCTCCACCTTCGTGGTGGCTGAACGGCCGGCCTAGCCCCGACGGGCGGGCGACGCGGCTCGCTACCATGGCCACACCCGAAGGGCCGCCCCCGAAGAAAGGACCCCCATGCCCGGAGTTCAGGATCGAGTCATAGCCGTGACCGGCGCAGGCGGTGGTCTGGGCCGCGAGTATGCGCTGACACTGGCCCGTGAAGGCGCCAGCGTCGTCGTCAACGACCTCGGCGGGGCCCGGGACGGTACCGGCGCCGGGCATTCGATGGCCGATCAGGTGGTCCAGGAGATCACCGACGCCGGCGGGCGGGCGGTGGCCAACTATGACAGCGTCGCCGACGCGCAGGGGGCGGAGAACATCATCAAGACCGCTCTGGAGGAGTTCGGCGCCATCCACGGTGTGGTCAGCAACGCCGGAATCCTCCGGGACGGCACCTTCCACAAGATGACCGGCGAGGCCTGGGATTCGGTGCTCAAGGTGCACCTTTACGGCGGTTACAACGTCATCCGCGCGGCGTGGCCACACTTCCGGGAGCAGAGCTACGGCCGCATCGTGGTGGCGACCTCCACCAGTGGGCTGTTCGGCAACTTCGGCCAGGCCAACTACAGCGCCGCCAAACTCGGCCTGGTGGGCCTGATCAACACTCTCGCCCACGAGGGCGCCAAG
>VERS01000512.1 GCA_018882545.1 Mycobacterium sp. | reverse complement strand
CCCTTCGTGCTCTGCAATCTGGCCACCAACTTGGACAACGCCGAGAATCGCCTGGCGGCCATCACCTCGTCAATGCAGGCCACCAAGGCGGTCATGGCCAACCGGCCCGCGATCCAACTCGCGGCCATGGGTGTCCTCACCGCCGTCGGACCCGCTGCCCTGACCAGGATTCCCGGATCGGCCTCGGCGCCGCCGCCGTACAACGTCCTGATCTCCAATGTGCCGGGACCACGGGAGAGGCTGTTCTGGAACGGTGCCGAACTTGAGGCGATCTATCCGCTGTCCATTCCGACCGAGAACCAGGCGCTCAACATCACCTGCCTGAGTTATGCCGACCACTTGGAATTCGGTCTGGTCGGTTGCCGGCTCGCGGTGCCCAAACTGCAACGCCTTTTGGACTATCTCGAAGACAGCCTGCGGGAACTTGAGTAGATTCCGCTTGCCGAACCAGCAAACCGATAGAGGATTTTCCTATGACTGACAAGAGGGCCGATCAAGCCGCCAATTCCGAGGAGCAACCACAGAGCGGGGGTCTGTCCCGGCGCAGTGTGCTGGGTGGTCTGGCGGCCGGGGCGGGGGTGGCCGCGGCGGGCGCCTTGGCGGCGGGGTGTTCGCGGGGTGACGGCGGTGGGGGGCTCGCCGGTGGGGAGGGCCCGCCGGGGTACGGCACCGGGATCAACGAGGGGTTCGACGGCAAGATCGAACTCGACATCCGGGACTCCACGCCGGACTGGAAGCCCTTCGAGCTGAAGAGGGCCCCCGAGGGGGCACCCAACATTCTGGTGGTGCTCTACGACGACACCGGTCTGGCGGCCTGGTCGCCCTACGGCGGTCGGATCGACATGCCGGTCATGCAGAAGCTGGCCGACAACGGGGTGATGTACTCCCAGTGGCACACCACGGCGCTGTGTTCGCCGACCCGCTCCTGCATGCTGACCGGCCGTAATCACCATGTGAACAGGTTCGCGTCGATTACCGAGGGATCCAACGGATTCCCCGGAATGGCCGCCCGCCTGCCGGCGCAGTGCGCGACCATCGGGCAGGTGCTGCAGGACAACGGGTACAGCACCTTCTGGGTCGGCAAGAACCACAATGTGCCCGAGGAGGACGTCTCCAGCGGCGGCAGCAAGTCGGAGTGGCCGCTGCAGAAGGGATTCGACCGGTTTTACGGATTCCTGGGCGGGGAGACCAACCAGTGGTTCCCCGACCTGGTGGAGGACAACCGGTTCGTCGAGCAGCCTTACGGTCCGGAGGAGGGTTATCACCTCTCGAAGGATCTGACCGACAACGCAATCCGGATGCTTCGGGACCAGAACTCGTCCAATCCCTCAAAGCCCTGGTACATGTGGTTTTGCCCGGGTGCCAACCACGCCCCGCATCACGCCCCGCAGGAGTACATCGACAAGTACAAGGGCCGCTTCGACGACGGCTACGAGGCCTACCGGGACTGGGTACTCCCGCGGATGATCGCCAAGGGTGTGTTGCCCGAGGGCACCAAGCTCACCCCGATCAACCCGCTGCCTGA
The DNA here is from genome assembly GCA_018882545.1 of Mycobacterium sp. Taxonomy (GTDB): domain Bacteria; phylum Actinomycetota; class Actinomycetes; order Mycobacteriales; family Mycobacteriaceae; genus Mycobacterium. The sequence goes on along the minus strand of VERS01000512.1, from coordinate 1,262 downwards.
CGATATCGAAGCGCCCAATGATGCTGTGCGGCCGTGGGACTCGCTCAACGCCGACGAGAAGAAGCTGTTCGCCCGGATGGCCGAGGTGTACGCCGGGTTCTCGGAGTACACCGACGCCCAGGTTGGCCGGATCGTGGACTACCTCGAGCAGAGCGGTCAGCTGGAGAACACCATTATCTTCTACTGCGCTGACAACGGCGCCTCCGGCGAGGGCTCGCCGAACGGGTCGGTCAACGAGAACAAGTTCTTCAACGGCTATCCCGACGAGCTCTCCGAGAATATGAAGTATCTGGCCACTCTGGGCAGCCCGGACACCTACAACCACTATCCGACCGGGTGGGCCACCGCGTTCTCCACGCCGTTTCAGATGTTCAAGCGTTATGCCCAGTTCGCCGGCGGCACCTGCGACCCGATGGTGATCTCCTGGCCCAAAGGCATCAAGGCCCGCGGCGAGGTGCGCGAGCAGTACCATCACGCGACCGATACGGCGGCGACGATTCTCGATGTCGCGGGAGTGCCGATGCCCGAGGAGTACCGGGGCGTCAAGCAGTATCCGCTCAACGGTGTGTCGATGCGCTACAGCTTCGACGACCCGAATGCGCCCACCACCCGCAAGCGCCAGTACTTCGCCATGTTGGGCACCCGCGGTATCTGGCAGGACGGCTGGAAGGCTGCGGCCCTACACGCCCCGCTGAGCAACAAGGGCAACTTCGACGGCGATCGCTGGGAGCTCTATCACGTCGCGGAGGACCGGTCGGAGTCCACCAACGTCGCCGAGCAGAATCCGGACAAGCTCCAGGAGTTGATCGACGCCTGGTTCGAGGAGGCCAAGAACAATTTCGTCCTGCCGATCGATGACCGTTCCGCGGTCGAGCAGGCGGGCACGCCGCGGCCGCAGTCCGAACCGCCCAGGGACCGCTACGTCTACTACCCGGACACCGCGCCGGTGCCGGAGGGGGTGGCGGTCAGCATCCGGGGCCGGTCCTACAAGGTGGTGGCCAACGTGGACCTCAAACCCGAGGCACAGGGTGTGATCTTCGCCCACGGGTCGCGGTTCGGCGGGCACACGCTGTTCGTGCGGGACGGCCGGTTGCACTACGTGTACAACTTTCTGGGGATCAAGCCTGAGCAGGATTTCGCCTCCCCGCCCCTGAGCCCGGGTAAGCATTCACTGGGTATGGAGTTCAAACGGGAACGGGCCGGAAAGTACGGCGAGTCGCTGGGCACCACGGTGCTCTATGTCGACGGCAAAGAGGTGGCCC
>VERS01000511.1 GCA_018882545.1 Mycobacterium sp. | reverse complement strand
CGCCCGACGAGATCGGCCGGTGAGCCGATCTGGGAGTCGAACTTCTCCACCGTCAGGTTCGCCGTCAGGGTTGCGGTGTAGTAGGCGACGAAGATGATGCTCACAAAAGCCCACAGCACGCCCAGGGCGCGGGTGTGCCAATGCCGCGGCGCGTCGTCGGGGGCGGCGGCCAGCATCCCCAGACCCCACGCGAAGGCCTGGATGATTCCCGGAAAGTACGACCTGGACACCATCGAATCGGCGTGGCGGCGTTCGAGCAGCCAGATGATGTGGGCGGGGATGACGGTCAGCGCCAGTGCGGCCAGCAGCCAGACCGCCATGGTCTTGGAGAACAGCAGTTTGAGGAAGTCGAACAGTCCGGGCTGGGAACGTTCCACCGAACCGGCCGGTACGGCGATCTGCAGTCCGGCGTTGAGAATTGGTTGGGAAAAGTCCATCACCTCGGCGCGGTCGGAGGTGATCGAGATTGCCGCCGCGGCGGCATCGGCACGTCTGGCGGTGACCTCCTCGAGGATGCCCTTGACGTTCTGACCGTCCCGGTAGTCGAAGGTCCAACCGGTCCGCTTGGCAATCGCGCCGAGCAGGTCGATGGTGAAACCCGACTTGATTCCGTCGTCGGTCATCACGAACGGTTCGATGTCGTAGGTCGCGACAGTGACCACCCGCGGCGGTGCGGGCGCGGCGATGGCCGACCCCGGCAGACCGCCGATGAGCGCCACCAGCAACGCCACACCGACGACGACCCGCAACCGCGCACCCAAGGCCTTTGACCTTTCCTATGCTCCCGAACTCCGGACCCCCGGACCCCCGTCAGGATAGACCGGAGCCCGCCGCGCCGGGCCGGTGACGCAAAGCGGCCCCCGGGCTCACCCGGGGGCCGCTTTGCGTGCTCGGTACTACTTTGGTGCTCGGTAACTACTTCTTGGTGACGGTCTCGGTGAAGCCGCCCGCCCCGCTGTTGGTCCAGGTGATGGACCCGTTCTGGAACTCACTGATCCAGCCGCCGTTGGCGGTCTTGGGGCCGCCGCCGGTGGTGGTCTCGTCAGCGGTCGGGAAGCCCAGCGCACCGGCCGGTCCACCCTGCTCGTTGTAGACCCGCAGGATCTCGCCCTGGACCAGGTAGGTCCCGGCGGGTGAGGTGTAGATGGTGCCGTTGGCGAACGGGGTCATGCTGCCGTCGCCGACCTTCTCCGACATTCCGGTGGGCGCACCGAGGGAAGCCGCCCCGCCGAGGCGGGTGTAGGCCGCCGCGGTGTCGGCATCCAGCGACACATCGCCGACGCCCGGGACGTTCATGGTGGTGGCGCCCTCGACCACGGACGACACTGCGCTGGACGCGGCGCTGGCGCCGCTGCTCACGGCACTGCTTGCGGCGCTGGCGCCGCTGCTCACCGCACTGCTGGCGGCGCTGCCGACGCTGCTGGCCGCGCTACCCGCGGCACTGCCGGCACTGCTGGCGACGCTGCCCGCTGCGCTGGCGGCCGACGATCCGACGCTGGAAGCGCTGGACATGACGTCCTTGGTGGCCTCCTTGGCCTCCGAGCAGCTGACGACGAACGCGGCCGCGATGGCGAGGCCGCCGACCCCGGCCGCGGCACGGGCCATTTTGGTGTTCATTCTCGAGTTTCTCCTTCTATACGTTGACAGAGACGACAGGCGTCGCGGGTCAAACTAGCAAACGCACCGTACGGTGGGGAAACCGGAGACACCCCCGATTGCCGATGACGGTCCGCTGCTGGTTCTGGAGTGGCGGATGAGACTCGCCGGGAGTTTGGATCGCGTGATCCGGGGATTCGTGGCGTAGGAGCGGTTACGCTCTGCGACGGGGCGGCGATCCTGTCGCTCGGCAAGGAGCGATGATGCCGGCACGGGTAGTCGACAACCAGCAGCTCAAAGCCACTAAACGTGGTCCGGGGCGGCATGGGCCCGAGCTGCCGCCCAGCAAGACCATGATCGTGCACTCCGCCGACGGCACCCGGATCCACACTGAGGTTTTCGGGCCCGCGCGCGGCTACCCGATCGTGCTGGCGCATGGAATCACCTGCTCGCTGAAGGTCTGGCACGAGCAGATCACCGACCTGTCCCGGGACTTCCGGGTGATCGCCTACGACCACCGCGGCCACGGACGCAGCGGTGTGCCGGCGCCGTCGGCCTACAGCCTGGATCATCTGGCCGCCGATCTGGACGCGGTGCTCGGCGCGGCGCTGCGACCGGGGGAGCGGGCTGTGGTCGCCGGCCACTCGATGGGCGGCATCGCGATCAGCGCCTGGTCGGACCGTTTCCGCGACCGGGTCCGGCAGCGGGTCGACGCCGTCGCGTTGATCAATACCACTCACGGCAACCTGCTGGACAAAATCCGACTTTTACCGATGCCCGGGGTGCTGCGGTCGGCCCGGATCGCGGCGGCGGGCACCATGATCCGTTCGCTGGGCGGGGCGCCGCTGGTCCGCGGGACGCAACCCGGCAGTATGCGATTCCTGCAGCTGATGGCGGTCGGCTCGGGGGCCGACCCGGCCGTCGCACGGCTGCTGCACGACGTCTTCGCCGCGACACCGCCGGCCGGCCGGGGGGCCTGGGCCCGGGTTCTGGTCGACGAACTCGGCTCGCGGACCTACCTCGATCTGAGCGGGCTGACGGTGCCGACGCTGGTGATCGGCAGCACGGGGGACCGGTTGCTGCCGATGTGCCGGGCCCGCAAGATCGCCGGCGCGCTGCCCAATCTGCTCGAGTTGGTCGAACTGCCCGGCGGGCACTGCGCGATGCTCGAGCAACCGGCCGAGGTCAACCTTCACC
>VERS01000510.1 GCA_018882545.1 Mycobacterium sp. | reverse complement strand
CCACTAGGCGAATCCTCCGCCGGCAATCCTAACCGACCGGGCCTGCCGGTTTCGACCGGCTGTCCCGCCGTGACCGGCCGGTATTAGACTCGCCGTGGACCCCGCGCGGCGTCCAACCTGTGAACTCCCCCAGGGCTGGAAGGCAGCAAGGGTCAACGGGCTCTGGCGGGTGCGCGGGGTCCCCTTCCCCGAAAGGCCCCCGGCGTTGTCTTTTCAGTCCCTCAGCCGCGACGAGCTACGACTCCGGCACGACGAGCAGCGGCGGAACTACGCCGAACTGCAGGGTAAACAGCTGGCGCTGGATCTCACCCGCGGTAAGCCGTCGGCCGCCCAGCTGGACCTGTCCAACGCGCTGCTGGAGTTGCCCGGCAGCGGGGACTTCCGCGACGCCGAAGGGACCGACACCCGCAACTACGGTGGCCAGCACGGGCTGCCCGGCCTGCGGGCGATCTTCGGCGAACTGCTCGGCATCCCGGTGCCGAATCTGGTCGCCGCCAACAACTCCAGCCTGGAGTTGATGCACGACGCCGTGGTGTTCTCGATGCTGCACGGCGGCGTGGACTCGCCGCGGCCGTGGGTGCGCGAACCGGTGGTGAAGTTCCTCTGCCCCTCGCCGGGCTACGACCGCCACTTCGCGGTCACCGAGAGCCTGGGCGTGGAGATGATCACCGTCCCGATGCGCGACGACGGACCCGACGTCGACCTGGTCGAGGAACTCGTCGCCGCCGACCCGGCGATCAGAGGCATGTGGTGCGTCCCGGTGTTCGCCAACCCCACCGGGGCGGTCTACTCCTGGGAAGTTGTCCGCAGGCTGGTCCAAATGCAAACCGCCGCAACGGATTTCCGGCTTTTCTGGGATAACGCCTACCCGGTGCACACCCTCACCGAGGAGTTCCCGCGGCAGGTCGACGTACTCGGTCTGGCTGCGGCCTCCGGTCATCCCAACCGGCCCTATGTGTTCGCCTCGACCTCCAAGATCACCTTCGCCGGGGCCGGGGTGAGCTTCTTCGGCGGCTCGCTGGGCAACATCGCCTGGTACTTGCAGCATGCGGGCAAGAAATCCATCGGCCCGGACAAGGTCAACCACCTGCGGCACCTGCGGTTTCTGCGCGACGCCGACGGGGTGCGGCGGCATATGCTGCGCCACCAGCAGGTCTTGGCGCCGAAATTCGCCCTTGTCCTGGACACCCTCGACAAGCGCCTCTCGGAGTCCAAGATCGCAACGTGGACCGAACCCAAGGGCGGCTACTTCGTCAGCCTCGACGTGCTGCCCGGCACGGCCCGGCGCACCGTCGCGTTGGCCAAGGACGCCGGGATCGCGGTCACCGCGGCCGGCGCGTCCTTCCCGTACGGCAAGGATCCCGACGACTCCAACATCCGCATCGCGCCGAGTTTCCCGCCGCTGGCCGACCTTGCCGAGGCGATCGACGGCCTGGCGACGTGCGCGTTGCTGGCGGCCACCGAGAAGATGCTCGGAACCGAAACCGTCGTCGACGGTCGGTAGCCTGCTGGGGTGGCGCTCTACCGCAAGTACCGACCGGCGACGTTCGCCGAGGTAGTCGGCCAGGAGCACGTCACCGAACCGCTGTGCACGGCGCTGTCGGCCGGCCGGATCAACCACGCCTATCTGTTCTCCGGGCCACGCGGCTGCGGTAAGACCTCCTCGGCGCGCATCCTGGCCCGGTCGCTCAACTGCGAGCAGGGGCCCACCCCGACGCCCTGCGGTGCATGCGACTCGTGTGTGGCGCTGGCCTCCAGCGGCGGCGAGTCGATGGATGTCGTGGAACTCGACGCGGCCAGCCACGGTGGCGTCAGCGACACTCGTGAACTCCGCGACCGCGCGTTCTACGCCCCCGCCCAGTCGCGCTACCGGATCTTCATCGTCGACGAAGCGCACATGGTCAGCAAGGAGGGCTTCAACGCCCTGCTCAAGATCGTTGAGGAACCGCCGGATCACCTGATCTTCGTGTTCGCGACCACCGAACCGGAAAAGGTGTTGCCCACCATCCGGTCCCGCACCCACCACTACCCGTTCCGGCTGCTGCCGCCCAAGACCATGCGCGGGCTGGTCGAGAAGATCCTCACCGCCGAGGGGGTGCAGGTCGACGACGCGGTGTTCCCGCTGGTGATCCGGGCCGGCGGCGGCTCGCCGCGGGACACCCTCAGTGTGCTCGACCAGTTGGTCGCCGGCGCGCAGGACAACCGGGTGCGCTACCAGCGGGCGCTGGAGCTGCTCGGTGCCACCGACATCGCCCTGATCGACGACGCGGTGGACGCGCTGTCGGCCGGGGATGCCGCGGCGTTGTTCGGCGCGGTCGAATCGGTGATCGACGCCGGACACGATCCGCGCCGGTTCGCCACCGACCTGTTGGAGCGGTTCCGCGATCTCATTGTGCTGCAAGCTGTTCCGGATGCCGCCAGCCGCGGAGTTGTCGACGCGCCCGGCGATGTGCTGGAGCGGATGCGCGAGCAGGCGACCCGATTCGGGCCGGCGACACTGACCCGCTACGCCGAGGTGGTGCACGCCGGTCTCGGTGAGATGCGGGGTGCCACCGCCCCACGGCTGCTGCTGGAAGTGGTGTGTGCGCGGCTGCTGCTGCCGTCGGCCTCCGACGCCGAATCCGCTCTGCTGCAGCGGGTCGAACGCATCGAGACGCGGCTGGACATCTCCATCCCGGCCGGTGAGGCGGCCGCGGCTGCGGCGCCGCCGGCCAAGCAGTACGTGCGCAAGACACAGGTCGCCGCGCCCGTAGAGGAGCCCATGCCCGCTGCGCCCCCGCTCGCCGAGACGGCCGCTGCAC
>VERS01000014.1 GCA_018882545.1 Mycobacterium sp. | reverse complement strand
GGCCGACACCGTACCGGCCGGCCCCGAACCCGCTCCCCGAGCCGAGGTACGCCGCTCACCAGCCGCCCCCACCGGCCGTGATGCCGCACCCGCCGACGCCTCAGACTCCGACGACGACGACGACGAGCTACTCGAACCCCCGGCGTCCCCACCGTCGCGACGGTCGGCGGCCGCTGAGGGCGAGGCCACCGCCGCGCCGATCCCCAGCATCACCGCCAGGGCCCCCACCCGACCCACATACCGCCCGCAACCAGCAAATCGACCCGTCCGCATGTGATCGCCTTGACCTGTCACTTGCCCTCCCATGTCCGCTCGCTGGCCATGGGGCCCCTAAGTGCGCCGCATGTGACACGGATTACATATCGGGAATCTCATACAAAAACTATTGTGTGATGAATATCACATTGCGGCTCTTGACAGGGCGCCGCCACCGCTCGTCCGAGAGTCAGCGCTCGGGTATCGCCCGCGCGATCTCCGCCAGCCATACGGTCGCCGCCATATCCGACGGCGCGCGCCAATCCCCGCGCGGGGACAGCGACCCGCCGGGAGAAACCTTGGGCCCGTTGGGCAGCGCCGAGCGCTTGAATTGGCTGAACGAGTAGTAGCGCTGAGCGAAGACGGTCAGCCAGTGCCGAATCGCGCTGAGGGAGTAAGCGGGTCGCCTATCCGGCGGATAGCCGATCGGCCACTCGCCGCTGGATGCGTCGTTCCACGCGTGCCAGGCCAGGAAAGCGATTTTTGACGGCCGGAAGCCGTAGCGCAGCACATGGAACAGTGAGAAGTCCTGCAGCGCATAGGGTCCGACCGTGGCCTCACTGCTCTGCGCCTGCTCACCCGCCCCAACGGGCACCAGTTCCGGGGTGATCTCAGTGTCCACCACCGACTGCAGGATCCGCCCGACCTCCTCGTCGAACTGATCCGAGGAGATCACCCACCGGATCAGATGCTGGATCAGGGTTTTCGGGACGCCGGCGTTGACGTTGTAGTGGCTCATTTGATCGCCCACGCCGTAGGTCGACCAGCCCAGCGCCAACTCCGAGAGGTCACCGGTACCCAGCACGATCCCGCCGCGCTGGTTGGCGATGCGGAACAGGTAGTCGGTGCGCAACCCGGCCTGGACGTTCTCGAAAGTGGTGTCATAGACCTGCTCGCCGCGGGCGTACGGGTGCCCGATCTCGGTCAGCATCAGCGTTGCGGTAGGGCGGATGTCGATCTCGGAGAAGCTCACCCCGAGGGCTTTCGACAGGGCGACCGCGTTGGCCTTGGTCCGCTCGCCGGTGGCGAAACCGGGGAGCGTGAACGCCAGAATGTCGCTGCGCGGGCGGCCCGCCCGGTCCATCGCCTTGGCGGCGACGATCAGCGCGTGGGTGGAGTCCAGACCTCCGGAGACTCCGATGACCACCTTGGGGAAGTCCAATGCGCGCAGTCGCTGTTCGAGGCCGGAGACCTGGATGTTGTAGCCCTCGTAGCAGTCCTGTTCGAGCCGGATCGGGTCGTTGGGCACGAACGGGAAGCGCTGCACCTCACGACGCAGACCGTAATCCCCCGACGGTGGTTCCAGCCGAAAGGCGATGCGCCGGAACGCATTCTGCGATTGGTGATGACGGCGGTTGTCGTCGAAGGTGCCGATCCGCAGCCGCTCGGCGCGCAGCAGGTCCAGGTCGACGTCGGCCACCGAACGGCGGTCCCCCTTGGGGAACCGTTCGGAGGACGCCAGCAACCGGCCGTTCTCGTAGATCATGGTCTGGCCGTCCCAGGCCAGATCGGTGCTGGACTCGCCCTCCCCGGCGGCCGCGTAGACGTAGGCGGCCAGGCAGCGCGCCGAGGCGGAGCGGGCCAGCAGTTTGCGGTCCTCGGCGCGGCCGATGGTGATGGGGCTCCCCGAGAGGTTGGCCAGTACCGTCGCACCGGCCAGCGCGGCCTGCGCGCTGGGCGGTATCGGCACGAACATGTCCTCGCAGATCTCCACATGCAGCACCAGACCCGGCACGTCGGCGGCGGCGAACAACAGGTCGGGGCCGAACGGGACCTCGGCACCGAGCACCCGGATGGTCCCGGTCATATCGTCACCCGGCGCCATCTGGCGACGCTCGTAGAACTCGCGGTAGGTGGGCAGGTAGGACTTGACGGCCACCCCCAGGACCCGGCCGCGATGGATGATCACAGCAGTGTTGTACGTCCGGTGCAGGTGCCGCAGTGGCGCGCCGAGCACCAACACCGGCAACAGGTCAGCGGAGGCGGCGACGACCTCCCCCAGCGCCGCCTCCACGGCGTCGAGCAGGCTGTCCTGCAGCAGGATGTCCTCGATCGAGTACCCCGACAGCGTCAGTTCGGGGAACACCGCCACCGCCACCCCGTCGTCGTGGCACTGCCTGGCCACCCGCAGCACCGAGGCGGCGTTGGCGGCCGGGTCGGCCAGCACTGTCCGGTGTGTGCACGCCGCCACCCGGGCGAACCCGTGGGCGTAGGCGGAGAAAAAATCCGCCGCGGTGATGTCGGCCGCAGTGAAGTCCACACCCTATTGTCGCAGGCCAGTACCCTCGTTGTGTGGACGCCCCGGAACTCGTCGCGCTGCTGGCCGGCCGGCGGGTCGCGGTGCTGACCGGCGCGGGGATCTCCACCGATTCGGGTATCCCGGACTACCGCGGCCCGGACTCCCCACCGGCCAACCCGATGACGATCCGCCAGTTCACCTCCAGCAGCGACTACCGCCGGCGGTACTGGGCCCGCAACCACCTGGGCTGGCGGCATATGGCCGGCTCCGAACCCAACGCCGGCCACCGAGCCCTGGCCACCCTGGAGGCCGCCGGGGTGGTGACCGGGGTGATCACCCAGAACGTCGACCTGCTGCACACCAAGGCCGGCAGCCGGACGGTCATCGACCTGCACGGCACCTACGCTCGGGTGGTCTGCCTGGACTGCAGGCACACCATGACGCGCGCGGCGTTGGCCGAGATGCTGGAGGCCGCCAACCCTGGATTCAGCCAACGCGCCGAGCGGGTGGGCGGCCTGGCGGTGGCCCCCGACGCCGACGCGATCGTCAACGACACTGAGTCATTCCGCTTCGTCGACTGCCCGCGATGCGCCGGGATGCTCAAACCCGATATCGTCTACTTCGGTGAGTCTGTGGCCAAAGAGGTTGTGGATCAAGCGTATTCGTTGGTCGACCGATCGCAGGCACTGCTGGTGGCCGGCTCGTCACTGACCGTGTTCTCCGGCTACCGGTTCGTGCGGCACGCCGCCGCCCGCGGACTGCCGGTGGCAATCGTCAACCGCGGCCCGACCCGCGGTGACGGACTGGCGACGGTGAAGGTCGACGCGGGGTGCTCCCCGATCCTGGCTTTGCTGGCCGAGGAACTGACCGGAAGCCGGTTGCCGTAGGCTGCCCGCCATGTCTTTTGTCGACGTCGCCTCGGCGTTGGCGGTGGGCGTGGCGCAGACGGTGCTCAAACCGGTCCGCCCCGAACCCGGCCCGGCCGCGGTGCGCTGGGGCGTGGGCGTCGGGGAGATAGCTGCGGGGCTGCCCAGGTTGCCGGCCCCGGTGCGCGGTCTGGCGCGCCACCTCAACCGGTTCGGCTCGGTGGTCGTCAGCCCAGCCGTCATCGAATTCGACGGCGATGAGGTGCCCTGGTCGAAGGTGACCGAGATCCAGACCCGCCGACTGGTCGGCTACCTGCTGACCGACGCGATCACCAAAGGTGTGGACCGGCTACCGGTGTGGTGGTTTCCCGGCCGCGGCCTGGTGCTGACCGGTCTGACCCATACCGCTCTCACGGCGGTCGCGGTGGTGGCGGATCTGCGGCTGGACCGCGGGGTGTTCACCCTCTACCTTCCCGCCGACGTCCGGTCCAAGGGCCTGCTGCGCCGCAAGCGGATGTCCCCCGGCTTGCCGGCCGCTCTGGTGCTGGCCGATCCGGCGGTCCGCGACCTCATCGAAACCACCGCGGCCGCGCACGGGATACCGGTGCGCCAGGCCGACGACGACGCCCTGGAACAGGCCGCAGCCCGCGCGGCGGTGATCCGCGCCGCGGTCGGCACAGTGCTGTCCTGGTAGACGCTGTCCTGGTAGACGCTGTCCTGGTAGACGCTGTCCTGGTAGACGCTGTCCGCGACGGGCCTGCGACGCTGACGGCGAGCGGCTACTGCGCTCCTCGCCTGAGCAGCTCGTAGGTGATACCCAGGGCCCGGTAGGTCGGTTCGGCCCGACGGTCGCAGGTGATCAGCGGTATGCGGTGTTTGCGGGCGGCTGCGGCGACGAGGCCGTCATAAAGGGCCCCGCCCGCCAGGCCGAGCCGGGCGAACTCGTCGTGCAACTCGGGGTAGTCGGTGTCGGACAGATGGCGGGAGTCCGGGAAGTTCGTCGACTCGAGGCGTAGAGCTGCCGCCGGGCTGAGCCGCTGCGGCGCCGGCAACCGGGTAAGAACCGACAGAAACTCAACCGCGGCATGCCCAGACATGCCCCGCCGGCAGGACCGCAGCCGGCTCAGCGCAGCCGGGTGGAAGGGGTTCTCCCGCTGTACCAGCGCCAGCGCCGCGCTGGTGTCGACCAGCACGTGCTCAGCGCTGGTCGGCAAGTCGCAACTCGCGGACGTCGTCGTCGGTGAGTGCCGGGCCACCGGGGTGCAGCAGCAGCAGGCCGTCCTGCTCGTCGAGGTCGTCGTTGACGGCGCTCTCGATCCTGATGGCCGCGCCGTCAAGGGTGACCTCCACCTCACCGGTGGTGATACCCGCCTGGTCGCGCAGCGCCTTCGGGATTACCAGCCGTCCGGCGCGGTCAATGGTAGTTCGCATACCAATAACATTACCAATGGGGACCCATGGAATTACCAGGAAACGGGGCAGCCGTCAGGCCGGCACCAGGTCGTCGGCGTGTACGGCCGGCCGGCGCAGTTCGGCGGGCAGGTCGGCGGTGGAGCGCCCGACCATCGTGCTCAGTTCGGCGGCGTCGTAGGCGACCACCCCGCGGCCCACCATCTGCCCGTCCGGGCCATGCAACTCCACGACGTCGCCGCCGAGGAACCGGCCCGCACAACCGGTGATCCCGGCCGGCAGCAGCGATCGGCGCTGTTTGACCACGGCCCGCACCGCACCGGCATCCAGGTTCAACGACCCGGCCGCCTCGGCGGCGTAGCGCACCCAGAACCGTCGCGCCGACATCCGCGCCGGCCGGGCCGCGAACACCGTGCCCACCGAAGCCTCGGTGAGCGCGTCGGCAGCATCGGCGGCCGCCGCCAGTAGCACCGGCACCCCGGCGTCGGCGGCCAGCAGCGCGGCGGACAGTTTGGAGGCCATCCCGCCGGTGCCCAGCCGGCTGCCCTGCCCGGCCAGCACCCCGGCGAGGTCGCCGGGCCCGGTCACCTCAGCGATGAAGCGCGCCGGTTTGTCCGCCGGGGCCTTGCGCGGATCCGAATCGTAAAGCCCGTCGATATCCGACAGCAGGATCAACGCATCGGCGCCCACCAGGTGGGCGACCAGGGCCGAGAGCCGGTCGTTGTCGCCGAACCGGATCTCGTTGGTGGCCACCGTGTCGTTCTCGTTGACGATCGCCACCGCATGCAGGGCCCGCAGCCGGTCCAGGGTGCGCTGGGCGTTGGTGTGCTGCACCCGCTGGGAGATGTCGTGGGCGGTCAGCAGGATCTGGCCGACGGTGCGCTGGTACCGGGCGAAGGCCGCACTCCAGGAATTCACCAGCGCCACCTGCCCGACGCTGGCGGCGGCCTGTTTGGTGGCCAGGTCGCTGGGACGGCGGGACAATCCGAGCGGCTCGATCCCCGCGGCGATCGCGCCGGAGGACACGATCACCACCTCGGTACCGGCCTTCATCCGGGCCTCGATCGCATCGGCCAGTGCCGCCAGGCGGGCGGCGTCGAACAGCCCGGAGGGGTTGGTCAGCGCGGTGGTGCCGATCTTGACCACGACGCTGCGGGCGGTACGGATGGCGGCCCGGTGAGCACTTTCGGGGGCGCTCACTTGCCATCCTCGGCTTCGTCCTCGGATTCCCGGCGCTGACGGCGGGCCTGTTTGCGCTCGGCGGCTCCGACCCGGTCGTTGCGTTCAACCCGGGCGTCGGTACCGCGGCCGGAGAGGGCGACGTCCACCCCGGCCGGGGTCTGCGGCTCCCAGTCGAATGTCATATCCCCGATCGTCACGGCACACCCGGCCGAGGCGCCCAACCGCAGCAACTCCTCCTCGACGCCGAGTCGGGCCAGCCGGTCGCCGAGGTAGCCGACCGCCTCGTCGTTGTCGAAATCGGTTTGGGCCACCCACCGTTCGGGGCGAGTGCCGCGCACGACATAGCCCCCGGGCCGGGCCGAGTCCGGTTCGACGGTGAATCCACTGGAATCGACCGGTACGGGCCGGATCACCGGGCGGCGGGCCACCACCGGGGGTTGGGCGGCCCGGTAGGCCGCCACCATGTCCCACAGCCCGAAGGTCAACTCGCGCAGGCCTTCCCGGGTCACCGTGGACACCTCGAACACCGGCCAGCCCCGTTCGGCGATCTCCGGGCGGACGAATTCCGCGAGTTCCCGGGCTTCCGGAACGTCGATCTTGTTGAGCACTACCGCCCGCGGCCGCTCGGTCAGGTCCCCCAGTGTGGAGTCGCCCTGCAGGGTAGGCCGGTAGGCGGCCAACTCGGCCTCGAGTGCGTCGATATCAGAGACAGGGTCGCGGCCGGGTTCCATTGTGGCGCAGTCGACCACGTGGACCAGCACCGCGCAGCGCTCGATATGGCGCAGGAAGTCCAGGCCCAGGCCGCGGCCCTCCGACGCGCCGGGGATGAGACCCGGAACGTCGGCGACGGTGAAGGTGTGATCCCCGGCGGACACCACGCCGAGGTTGGGCACCAGCGTGGTGAACGGATAGTCGGCGATCTTCGGTTTGGCGGCCGAGATCGTCGACACCAGCGAGGATTTGCCGGCCGAGGGGAATCCGATCAACCCGACGTCGGCGACGGTCTTCAGCTCCAGGGTGAGGTCGCGGGCCTGACCCCTCTCCCCGAGCAGAGCGAAGCCGGGGGCCTTGCGGGCCCGGGAGGCCAACGCGGCGTTACCCAGTCCCCCGCGGCCGCCTTCGGCGGCGAGGAAACGGGTTCCGGTGCCGACCAGGTCGGCCAGCAACCGCCCCCGGTCGTCGAGAACGACCGTGCCGTCGGGCACCCGCAGTTCAAGATCGGCGCCGGCGGCGCCGTCGCGGTTGCTGCCGGAGCCCTGTTTACCCGACGGTGCGACCAGGTTGGGGTGGAAGTGGAAATCCAGGAGGGTGTGCACCTGCGGGTCGACCACCAGCACGACGCTGCCCCCGCGACCGCCGTTGCCGCCGTCGGGACCGCCCAGTGGCTTGTACTTCTCCCGATGCACCGAGGCGCATCCGTTCCCGCCGTTGCCCGCGCGGGTGTGGATCACGACGCGGTCGACGAAGCGCGGCATCGCGAAACCCCTCGGAGAGCCTGGAAAGCCTGGGAAAGCCGGGCCCGGCGGGGCCTAGGCCTCCGGCCGCGCCACGCGTACGACGTTGACGGTCTTACGGCCGCGCTTGACACCAAACTCGACCGCGCCGGGCGCGGTGGCGAACAGGGTGTCGTCGCCGCCCCGACCGACGTTGATGCCGGGATGGAAATGAGTGCCCCGTTGGCGCACCAAAATCTCTCCGGCCTTGACGACCTGGCCGCCGAAACGCTTGACGCCGAGACGCTGGGCATTGGACTCGCGGCCGTTGCGTGAGCTCGAAGCGCCTTTCTTATGTGCCATGTCAGTCGCCTTTACTGGGTTGGGTGGTTCTTCACGGTCACTTGATTGCGGTGACCCGCAGGACCGTCAACTGCTGCCGATGTCCCTGCCGCTTGTGGTAGCCGGTCTTGTTCTTGAACTTGTGGATGCGGATCTTGGGCCCCTTGGTGTGCTCAAGGACCTCCCCGGTGACTGCGACCTTGGCAAGTTCACCGGCGTCGGTGGTCACCGTCGCGCCGTTGACGACCAGGGCGACCGGCAGGGACACCGAGGCGCCCGGCTCGGTGTCGATCTTCTCGACCTTCAGCACATCGCCGACGGCGACCTTGTACTGCTTGCCGCCTGCCTTGACGATCGCGTAGGTGGCTGTGTCGGCTGCCATCGTTCCTCTTCCACTCGGTGGCCTGGTCGCTGGGCACGCGCTACCGGGGGTTGCGCGAGCGGGTCTGTGGTCGCGGGCGGCGCCGGCGTGGCCGGGGCCGGTCCCGCTGCCGCCGGCGGAGCCTGGGCGGCAACTGGCCCAGGGTACGTGACCAGCGTCTGCAGGGTCAAACCGCGGGCGGCCCGGCGGGCCGGGCCGCGGACCGGCGGCGCATGCGGCGGGCCGGTTCGGCGGGGCCGTTCCCGCCGTCCTCGCGGTCGGCCCGGTCCTCGCCGTCGACGATCTCCAGGGACTCATCGTCGTCGATGGCGTCGTCGTCGATGACGTCCTCATCGACGTCGTCGAGTTCGATGTCGTCCTCGTCGTCGTCCTCGTCCTCGTCCTCGTCGTCGTCGTCCTCGTCGTCCTCGTCCTCGTCGTCCTCGTCGTCCTCGTCGTCCTCGTCGTCCTCGTCGTCCTCGTCCTCGTCGTCCTCGTCCTCGTCGTCCTCGAGGTCCTCGTCGTCGTCCTCGTCGTCCTCGTCGTCCTCGAGGTCCTCGTCGTCGTCCTCGTCGTCCTCGAGGTCGTCGACGTCAAGGTCCTCCTCCGCCTCACCGACCACCAGGATGTCGGTGTCATCGACGTCGAGTTCCGCTGCGGCGATCAGGCCTTCCTCGGACTCCTCCTCCTCGCCGTTCTTGGCCGCCGCCATCGCCTTGAACATCGGATGCTCACCCGGCAGGTGCGCAGGTACCCGCGCCACGGTCTCGGCTGTGGCCGCCACCGCCTCCTCGCCGCGGCCCTTGCGTCCGCGCCGGTTGCGCCGGCCGCCGGACTCCGGCTTGCGGCCGGCCGTCGGAGCGTGGTCCACCGGGTCGGCATGCACCAGGATCCCTCGGCCGCTGCACTGGGCGCAGGTGCTCGAGAACGCCTCGACCAGGCCGGTGCCGAGCCGTTTGCGGGTCAGCTGGACCAGACCCAGCGACGTCACCTCCGATACCTGGTGCCGGGTCCGGTCACGGGCCAGCGCCTCGGTGAGCCGGCGCAGCACCAGATCGCGATTGGACTCCAGCACCATGTCGATGAAGTCGATGACCACGATTCCGCCGATGTCGCGCAGGCGCAGTTGGCGCACGATCTCCTCGGCGGCCTCGAGGTTGTTCTTGGTCACGGTCTGCTCCAGATTTCCGCCCGCGCCGGTGAACTTGCCGGTGTTGACGTCGACGACCGTCATCGCCTCGGTGCGGTCGATCACCAGCGTGCCGCCGGAGGGCAGCCACACTTTGCGATCCATCGCCTTGGCGAGTTGCTCGTCGACCCGGTGCACCGCGAACACATCAGGGCCGTCCGCGGACTCGTACTTGGTGAGTTTCGGAAGTAGTTCGGGAGCAACGGAATTCACGTACGAGGTGATGGTCTCCCAGGATGTGTCACCGGCGACGATGAGCCCGGAGAAGTCCTCGTTGAAGAGGTCCCGGACAACCTTGACCAAGACGTCGGGCTCTTCGTAGAGCGCCACCGCCGCGCCGGACCTGTTGGCCTTGACGCGCTCTGCTTCCTCGGCGATCGTGGCCCACCGCTGCTGCAGCCGGTTGACGTCGTCGCGGATGTCGGACTCTTTGACGCCCTCGGACGCGGTGCGAATGATTACCCCGGCGTCGGCGGGCACCACCTCACGCAGGATGTCCTTGAGCCGCTGACGTTCGGTATCGGGAAGCTTGCGGCTGATTCCCGTCGACGAGGCGCCCGGTACGTAGACCAGGTAACGCCCGGCCAGCGACACCTGGGTGGTCAGCCGGGCGCCCTTGTGGCCGACCGGGTCCTTGCTGACCTGGACCACGACGTGGTCACCGGGCTTGAGGGCCTGTTCGATCTTGCGGTTGGACCCACCGAGGCCGGCGGCTTCCCAGTTGACCTCCCCGGCGTAGAGCACCCCGTTGCGGCCGCGGCCGATGTCGACGAAGGCGGCCTCCATCGACGGCAGCACGTTCTGCACGATGCCGAGGTAGATGTTGCCGACCATGGACGCCGACGACGCGGAGGTCACGAAGTGCTCGACGACGATGCCGTCCTCCAGGACGGCGATTTGGGTGTAGCGCGCACCCTCGTGCGGCGGCTCGGTGCGAATCTTGTCCCGCACCACCATCACTCGGTTCACGGCCTCCCGGCGAGCCAGGAACTCGGCCTCGGTCAGGATCGGCGGCCGGCGCCGGCCGGCGTCGCGGCCGTCCCGGCGGCGCTGGCGCTTGGCCTCCAGTCTCGTCGATCCGCTGATGCCCTGGATCTCGCCGGCCTCCGAACGGTCCGCTTTGGCGCGAGGGGCACGTTCGTGCACGACGGTGTTCGGCGGGTCGTCGGCCGACGCCGAATCGGCGTCATCGCCGGATCCGGCGCGGCGGCGTCGACGCCGCCGGCGCCGACGGGTAGCGCCGCCGGCGGACTCCTCCTCGCCGTCGGAGTCGCCCTCTTCGCCGTCCTCGCCGTCCTCGCCGTCCGCCAAGCCGCCCTCGGCCCCATCCGCTGCGGACTCCTGTGCGGACACGTTGGACTCGTCGTCACCCTCTGCCCCCGGTTGCTCCCCGCGACCCCGACCACGGCCTCGGCGGCCTCGGCGGCGGCGGCGGTTGGCCGGGCGGTCGGCATCGTCGGCCTCGTCCTCGTCGTCAGCCTCGCCGGGTTCGCCGCCTTCGTCGTCGACGTCGGTGTCGTCGG
The DNA here is from genome assembly GCA_018882545.1 of Mycobacterium sp. Taxonomy (GTDB): domain Bacteria; phylum Actinomycetota; class Actinomycetes; order Mycobacteriales; family Mycobacteriaceae; genus Mycobacterium. The sequence goes on along the minus strand of VERS01000014.1, from coordinate 1,564 downwards.
CGTCGGTGTCGTCGGCGGAGGGCGCGGCCGCGATCACCGGCTGCGGCGCCACGAAAAGCGGCATATATGCCGGCTGTTCGACGCCCGCCCCAACCGCTGTGCTGTCGTGGGTCTCCAGGATCAGCCGCGATTCCGGCTCGGTTTCCTGGCCGACGATGATCATCGCGCTCTCAGCGGGCAGTTCGAGATCGACCGGGGCGACCGCCAGCATTTCCCGCACCCGCACCGCTTCGGCCTGGTCGACGCTGGAATGCGGGCTGCGAGACCGGCCGTCCAGCTCGGTCAGGGCATCCAGCACCCGCTTGCTGGTAGTGCCCAGCACCCGGGCCAGTTCGTGGACCCTCAGGCGGTCGGGCAGCTCCTCGTCGGCGGCCGGCGGTTGCCACGGCTCCGGGCTTTGGAACAGTTCCTGGTTGTAGTCATCATCAGCCACGTAATCTCCTCAAGCCCCCGGGCGCGTCCTGCGACGCGGCCACGCGAGGGCCTCCGCTATGTGCCCGATTTACCGGGCTTGTCGAATAGGTCTCGCTCCGTCGGGCTCGGGACGAACCCGCGCGGAGCCGGTCTGAAGTCTCATTCCGGTGACCCGTTGCCAGGCCTCCGACCCCAGTATCCCATACCGCCGGCGGTTACCGGCCGATGGGTCAATCCAGCGGATGCCCCGGAAACCACAGCCCGATCTCGCGGGCCGCGGACTCTGGCGAATCCGAGCCGTGCACCAGGTTGAACTGGGTCTCCAGCCCGAAGTCGCCGCGGATGGTGCCCGGGGTGGCCTTCTCGACCGGGTCGGTGCCGCCGGCGAGTTGGCGGAAGGCGGCGACCGCGCGGGGACCGGCCAGGATCGCCGCGACGACCGGCCCGGAGGTGATGAACTCGACCAGATCCCCAAAGAACGGCCGCTCGGCGTGCTCGGCGTAGTGCGCGCGGGCCAGCGCCTCGTCGACGTGCTTGAGCTCCAGGGCGACCACGGCCAGGCCCTTGCGCTCAATCCGGGTGATGACCTCGCCGATCACCCCCCGCCGCACACCGTCGGGTTTGATCAGCACGAGAGTCCGCTCAGTCACGAGACCGAAGAGTACCTGTTCGCCTGGCGGCCACTCGGGCGGCTCATTCGGCGGGCGGCTGCTGACCGGGGAGCAGACCCAGCCGCTGCCGGCGCAGCACCTCCCAGCGCAGGTAGGCGATGACGGCCCAGACGACGGCGAACAGAACTCCGATGAATCCCACGCCGGGGTAGAGCAGGAACCCTCCGATCAGCAGGATCTGCACGCCCAGGTTGGCCCAGATGGCCCACGGCCTGCTCTGCACACCGGCCAGCACGCCCAGCAGCACGGCAAACCCCAGCAGGTAGGAGGTCGACCAGGGGGTCAGCCCGCCGCCGACCACCTCGACCACCGGAATTGCCAGCAGCACGGTGATGATCTCCAGCACCAGCGTGCCGGCCATCACGCCGCGGAAGCTTTTCCAGGGGTCGGGGCCTGTCTGCGCGGCCTCGGGCGGTGTCGTTCCGGGAGGTGTGGTCAACAGGGGTCCTTCCCGAACAGGGTGCGGGCCGCCCCCGCGG
>VERS01000509.1 GCA_018882545.1 Mycobacterium sp. | reverse complement strand
GCCGTCGCCGACACCATCGGCAAGATCGTCACCGTCCCGCAGGGCCAGATGGTGGCTGTCGTCGGGGCGGGCCTGGCCGGTGCCACGGCCTGGAACCTCATCACCTGGTGGCAGGGGCTGCCGTCGTCGTCCGGGCACGCGCTGGTCGGCGGGCTGGTGGGGGCGGCCGTCGCCGACGGGATCACCTCCGGAACGGGTGGACTCGGGTCGGTGCAGTGGGGAGGTTTGGCGGGCTGGCATCCCTTCGGTGTGATCGGCGTTCTGGTCGCCCTGCTGATCTCCCCGCCGCTGGGCTTCGCGGTCGCTTTCGTGTTGCTGAGGTGTCTGCGCAGGATCTCCCGACGCTGGACGGTCCGGTGGAACGGACCGGTACGGGCCGGCGGCTGGATTGCCGCAGCCGGGCTGTCGTTCAGCCACGGGGGCAATGACGCGCAGAAGGCGATGGGCGTCATCGCCGCTCTGCTACTGGCGTCGGGGCAGACCAGCACACTGACGGTCCCGCTGTGGGTCAAGGTCCTCACGGGATTGGCGTTGACGGCGGGCACCGCCCTGGGTGGCTGGCGCATCGTGAGGACCATCGGACAGCGAATCTTCAGCCTCACCCCGCTGGACTCCTTCGCCAGCCAGGCCTCCTGCACCGCGGTGATCCTCGGCGCCTCGCTGGTCGGCGCCCCGGTGAGCACCACCCAGGTGGTGGCCTCCTCGGTCGTCGGCGTGGGCGGTGGACGGCGGCGCTGGAAGCACGTCCGCTGGCAGATCGTGCGGGAGATGGGTGCGGCGTGGTTGACCACCATCCCGGCGGCCGGCCTGTTGGCGGTCCTCGTCCTAATCGTCTGGAGGGCGTTATGAGAAACAGGGGAGCGCAGTGAATACCCGCTGGTTCCTGCCGGAAACCCCCGACGTGGTCAGCATGCTGCAGAAGCAGGCCGACATCACCGTGCGCGGGATGGAGGCCTTCGCCGACTGGGCCGGCGGGGACAGTGCCCGTGCCGAGGACGTCCGGTCCGCCGAACACGAGTGCGACACGGTGCGGCGCGCCCTCGTCGACGCGGTCAGCCAGGCGTTCACCACCCCGCTGCAGCCCGAGGACCTGTTCCAGTTGTCCCGAGATTTGGACAAGGTCATCAACGGCGCCAAGAACACCGTCCGGGAGGCCGAGGCGATGGGCTTCCCGCCCGACGGGGCCACCGCCGAGATGGCGGTCCAACTGGCCGAGGGCGTCCGGCAAATCCGGGTGGCGTTCACCGCGCTGGGCGTCGGGTCGGCAGCCGCAGTGCCGGCCACCGAGGCCGCCGACGCGGCGGTCAAGGCCCAGCGCAACCTGGAACGGATCTACCGCGCGGCCGCCAAGGACCTGCTCTCGGTGACCGACATCAGTGTCGTCGTCGCGCGCCGCGAATTCTACCGGCGCATCTCGGCGATCTCCGACGACATCGTCTCGGTCGCCGACCGGATCTGGTACACCGAAGTCAAGGAATCCTGAGCAGGAGCCGGGTCATCCGGACATCTCGGTTGGCTCCCGGTTGGGTCGCGAACCCGTTGCGCGGCGATGATCGGAACGCCAACGGTCATTACGCTGGGCCGGTGCCGACCAAGACGATCTCCGCCGGGCTGGCGGCGCTGAGCCTGCTGCTCGCTCCGACCGCGGCCGCCGAGCCCGCACCGAGCCAGCCGACCCAGTGGATCGTCGTCGGGGTGCCCGCGGCGGCCGAGACGACCGGCACCCTGACCGCCTTCCAGCGCGTCGGCCAGCAGTGGCAGGTGGTGCTCGGCCCGACGCCGGCCAAGGTCGGATCGCTGGGGGTGGGCGAGCCCGGCGACGGGATACACCGCACCCCGGAGGGCACCTTCGGCTTCGACCAGGCCTTCGGCCGGGAGCCCAACCCGGGCACCAAGATGCCCTACTTTCAGGCCACCAGTCAGGACTGGTGGGATGAGGACGCCGGATCGCCCACCTACAACACCCATGTGCGATCAGCCACCAACCCGTCGTCGATCACCGAGAACCTCTACGACTCCGGTCCGGTCTATGACTACGCGGTCAACATCGCGGTCAACCCGCAGCGGATCCCCGGGAAGGTGTCGGGCATCTTCCTGCACGTCACCGACGGCAGCCCGACCTGGGGCTGCGTCGCGATCGGCCGCGAGGAGATGAAGTCGGTGCTGACCTGGTTGGACCCGGCAGCAGCCCCGCGGATCACCATCGGGGTCGGATCCCCCGCGCTGGTCGCGAATAGGTCCTGACGGTTCGGCGAAGTTACCCTCGAGTTGTGCCGCACCCCGTTCCGCGCCGCTCCGTCCTGGCACTTCGCCACCCGCCGGATCTCACCCGAGCAGATCCCGTGATGAGCAAGCGTTGGGGGTTGGCTCTGGGCCTGGGCTTGGGTGCGGCAGTGCTCTGCGGGCACGGGGTGGCTTCGGCCGCACCGGAGGCTGAACCCGGCCTCGGACCGCGCCAGTCGGAGGCGGCGACATCCGAACGGGCGCGACCGAACACCCAACCGCGCCGGGTGCAGCCGGCGGCCCGCACCCAACAAACGGCGCCCGCTCCCTCGGCCCCGCAGGTGGGCACTCGGTCGGCGGCGTCGGCGACCCCCGGGGCGCGAGCCCGTCGATCGACGATCCCCGAGGTGTCAGTGGAGTTGCCCCCCATGCCGGTGACCGAGGATCGGGCGTTCACAGTGTCCCAGCCCGCCATCACCGAAGCCGCGACCGCCTACGTCGCCGCCGGCGGTGACCCGTCCGACGCGCCCCGATTCTTCTTCGGCGACCTGGCCACCGGCAGCCTGGACACCCTGGCAT
>VERS01000508.1 GCA_018882545.1 Mycobacterium sp. | reverse complement strand
ATCATATACCCCGTGGGGTATCGAAGACGCATCCGAGACGATGGGATTTCCCGATGATCGCGCTCACCGTCGGCCTGGCTCTGCTGGTCGGCATCGCCCTGGGACTGCTCGGCGGCGGCGGTTCGATCCTGACCGTCCCGTTGCTCGCCTACGTCGCCGGGATGGAGGCCAAACAGGCCATCGCCACGTCGCTGCTGGTCGTCGGGACCACCAGTGCCGTCGCGGCGGTCTCCCACGCGCGCGCCGGACGGGTGCAGTGGCGGACCGGGCTGATCTTCGGGATGGCCGGGATGGCCGGTGCCTACGCCGGCGGTCTGCTGGCCCGCTTCATTCCCGGAACGGTGCTGCTGATCGGGTTCGCCGTGATGATGATCGCCACTGCGGTGGCCATGCTGCGCGGCCGCAAAGAACTCGGACCCGTCGACCCGCACCACCGCATCCCGGTGCCCAAGGTGATCGCCGAGGGTCTGGTGGTCGGCCTGGTCACCGGCCTGGTCGGTGCGGGCGGGGGATTCCTGGTGGTGCCTGCGCTGGCGCTGCTGGGCGGTCTGCCGATGCCTATGGCCGTGGGCACCTCGCTGGTTGTCATCGCGATGAAATCCTTCGCCGGCTTCGCCGGTTACCTCAGCAGCGTGAGCATCGACTGGCGGACCGCGGCCATGGTCACCGCCGCGGCGGTGGTCGGCGCGCTGCTGGGAGCGCGGCTCACGGCGCGGGTGAACCCCGACTCGCTGCGCCAGGCGTTCGGCTGGTTCGTGCTGGCGATGTCCTCGCTCATCCTGGGCGAGGAGGTGCATCCGGTGGTGGGTGTCGTCGCGGCGGTGATCACGATCGTCGCTGCGGCCGTCTATTTCGGCCGCAACCGCCGCGCGGGTGATACCCCCGCGGGTACGCTGGCGTCAGTCGAGTCCCGAGGAGGCGGCACATGATTGGTGACGAGGCTGCCATCGCCGAAGTGCTCAACCGGCTGCGTCGGGCACACGGCCAGTTGGCCGGCGTCATCGGCATGATCGAGCAGGGCCGCGAGTGCAAGGACGTCGTCACGCAGTTGGCGGCGGTCTCCCGTGCCCTGGATCGGGCCGGCTTCAAGATCGTGGCGACCGGCCTGCGGGAGTGCGTCCTGGGCGACGCCGCCAATGGGAAGGCCCCGATGACCGAGGCGGAACTGGAGAAGCTGTTCCTCTCGCTGGCCTAGCCCGCGTTCAACGCGCTCAATGCAGCGGACGCAGCACGATCGGCATACCGTCCATCGGTACCGGCATGCCCGCGAAGTCGTACCTGGGCACATAGCCGGGGTGCGGTAATTCCAGCCGGTAGTTCCGCAGAATCCGGTGCATGATCGTCTTGATCTCCAGTTGGCCGAAGACCATGCCGATGCACTTGTGTGCGCCGCCGCCGAACGGCGCGAAGGCATACCGGTGCCGTTTGTGCTCCGAGCGGGGTTCGGCGAAGCGTTCCGGGTCGAAGCGTTCCGGGTCGGTCCACAACTCGGGCAGCATGTGGTTCATCCCCGGCCACAGGTTGATATTGGTGCCCGCCGGGATGAAGTACCCGCAGATCTGGGTGTCGCGGATCGCCCGGCGGACGTTGAAGGGCAGCGGGGTCACCATCCGCAGGCATTCCTGGATCACCAGATCGAGGCTCTCCAACTCCTCGAGTGCGTCGATGTCCAGCGGGCCGTCACCGATCCGGGCGCCCTCGGCGCGGCAGCGGTCCTGCCATTGCGGGTTGGCCGCCAACTGGTAGGCCATGGTGGTCAGCGTCGAGGAGGACGTGTCGTGGGCGGCCATCATCACGAAGATCATGTGGTTGACGATGTCGGCGTCGCTGAAGGTGTTGCCGTCCTCGTCCGCGATGTGGCAGAGCACCGTGAGCATGTCGGTGCCCTCTGAGCCGCGCTGTTCGCGGACCCGGTCGGCGAAGTAGTCCTCCAGCACCCGGCGGGCCTGCAGCCCGCGCCACCACTTGAACGGCGGGATCGGCGTGCGGATGATCGCCCCGCCGGAGCGGGTGGTGGTCTCATAGGCGCGCTTGATCTTGGTGACCAGCTCATGGTCGCTGCCCGGCTGGTGACCCATGAAGACCACCGAGGCGATGTCGAGGGTCAGCTCCTTGACCGCTGACATGAACATGAACCTGCGGTCGTTGACCGGCCAGTCCGCAGCGACGACCCGGGTGGCCACGTTGTCCATGTGCGCGACGTAGCCCGAAAGCCGGGTGCGGGTGAACGCCTCCTGCATGATCCGCCGGTGGAACATGTGCTCGTCGAAATCCATCAGCAGCAGGCCGCGTTCGAAGAACGGGCCGATGACGTCCTGCCAGGCCACCGTGGAGAAATCCTTGTTGCGGTTGGTCAGCACCTCCTGGGTGGCCTCGGGCCCCAGGGCGGCGACCGCGTCGAGTGCCGGGGTCTTGGTGTAGTAGACCGGGCCGTATCTGCGGTAGCTCTTCAGCACGAACTCCGGGCCGCCCCGGAAGATCTCGATGAGGTGCCCCAGGACCGGTAGACCCGAATTGCCCATCACCGGCTTGAGGCCACTGCCGGCCGGCGGGTGGGAGTACTGGAACTCCGGCCAGTTCCATTCCTGCAGGCGCTGGTCGACCAGGCCCAGCCCGGGGATGGTGCTCAAGGTCGGCGTGAGCTTGCGGCGGGCTCGGTCGAGCAGATACTGCTGGGTGCTGATGCTGGACAACGGCGCTCCTGTGAGATCCCGGGACCGGCGGTATCAGGAATCTTCGCGGGCAAAGTTGACGGCTGTCAAGTTTCGTTCCCTCCCCGGCGTGGTGCATGGTGGTCAGATG
>VERS01000507.1 GCA_018882545.1 Mycobacterium sp. | reverse complement strand
CGATCAGTAGACCCCGCACATCCCGTCGATGGAAACCTCTTCGACCAGGCTCTCGGTCACCAGCTCGGCGGCCGCGTCGGCGGTGTCCTGCTGGGTGGGCTCACTAGACGCCATCGGCTCCATGCGGGGTCCTTTCGATGAATCGGCGGCACTCGGCCGTCTCAGCGGTCAGAATATGGCATCAGGTGCCGTAACTGAAGGGTTTTCCGCAATGAGTGCACTGCACGCCGCGACAGTGGGCAGGGCGGGTCGGCGGCGCACCACCACCTGCGACCACATCGCCGATGTCGCCCTGGATCTGTTCGCCGCCTACGGCTTCAGCGCGGTCAGCGTCGACGACGTCGCGGTGGCATCCGGCATCGCCCGGCGCACGCTGTTCCGGTACTACCCGTCGAAGAACGCGATCCCCTGGGGCGACTTCGACGCACACCTGCACCACTTCGCGTCGGTACTCGACGGTAGCGACCCCGCGGCACCCATCCGCGTGGCGTTGCGCACGGCGCTGCTGGACTTCAACTCCGGTGACGACTTCCAGACCGACAGGCATCGCCAGCGGATGCGGCTGATCCTGGAAACCCCTGAGCTGCAGGCGTATTCGATGACGATGTACGCCGGTTGGCGCCAGGTGGTGGCGCAGTTCGTCGCCGACCGCACCGGTGCGAAGACCGCCGACCTGGTGCCGCAGACCATCGCCTGGCTCATGCTCGGTGTTGCGCTGGCGGCTTATGAGCACTGGCTGGCCGACGACGGCACATCGCTGCGGGAGGCACTCGGTGAGGCGTTCGACTCCGTCGCCGTCGGGCTGCCCTGAATCAATCTCAGGCGAGCACCTCGGCGATCGGCGCGCGGGCGGCGATCTTGGCCCGGGCTTTCATCACCTTGCCGGCCATTCCCCCGCCGACCGCACCGATCAGCGCACCGTCGCGTTCGTAATAGGCCAGGAACTTGCGTCCGTCGTCCTCGACGAGGTGGACCCGGTCCTGGGCCCGGGGCTCGCCCAGACACTGGATCTTGACGTCGTACTGGTCGCTCCAGAAGTAGGGCAGCATCACCGCCGACGGCACCTGTTGGCCGAGCATGGCCGCCACCAGCGCCCGGGCCTGATCGGCGACGTTGCTCCAGTGCTCGACGCGAACCTGACGGCCGTCGGCGTCGCGCCAGGACGCCACGTCGCCGAGCGCCCAGACGTGCGGGGCGCTGGTTCGGCCCACGTCATCGCAGAGCACGCCCCGGTCCCCGGGGTCGAGGTCCACCCCGCTGTCCACCAGCCAGTCGGTGGCCGGCCGGGACCCGATCCCGACCACCACCAGGTCGGCGTCGAGCAGGCTGCCGTCGGTGAGCAGCACGGACTCGACCTGCCCCGAGCCGCGCACCTCGGCAACCCCGACCCCGGTGCGCACATCGACACCCTCGGCGCGGTGCAACCGGGCCACTAGATGGCCGATCTGCTCGCCGAGCACTCCGGCCAGGGGGGCAGGCTGCGGTTCGACCAGCACCACGTCCACCCCGAGCTTGCGCAGGCTGGCCGCGACCTCGCAGCCGATGAACCCCGCACCGACGATGACCGCCCGTCGGGCTGCGCCGGCCCGGTCGCGCAACTGCAGCGCATCCTCGAATGAGCGCAGCACCCGGATGCCGTCCAGATCGGGGAAGGACGGGATGCGTTTGGGCACAAGGCCGGTGGCGATCACCAGATCGTCGTACCCCAGCGCGGTGCGGTCGGCCAGGGTGATCGTCTGCCCGACGGTGTCCAACGCTTCGGCCGCCGCACCGAGACGCAGGGCGATGGCGTTGTCGGTGTAGAACTGCTCCGGTTTGAGCGCCACGTCGGCCAGACCCTTGGCGCTGTCCTGCAGCACCTCCTTGGACAGCGGCGGCCGGTCGTAGGGACGCTGGTGTTCATCGCTGACGATGGTGACCAGGCCGGGGTAGCCGGATTTGCGCAACTGCTCGGCGGTCCGAACGGCCGCCAGGCCGCCCCCGACGATGACGACCCCGCGGTTGCCGTTGGTGGCAGTGCTCACCAGGTGTTTCTACACCAGGTCAGTCCGGTCGGTCCGACTACCGTCGACGGGTGGGCGATGCCGACTCCGGTGCGGCTGATCGGGCGGAAAACCCCGGTTGGCGCGCGCAACGACGGTCACAGGCCCATAATCAGCTAAGTCCGCGCAAGTCGGGAGGCGCCCGCGATGACATCACCGCCAGTGACCATCACCGAACAGATGCTGCGCCGACGACCGGTCGTCGGCGCGCCGGTCGCCCACGGCGCCTCGGCGAATCTGAAACGCTCGATCGGGGTCTTCCAGCTGACCATGTTCGGCGTCGGGTGCACGGTCGGCACCGGCATCTTCTTCGTGCTGTCCCAGGCCGTTCCGAAAGCCGGGCCGAGCGTGATCGTGTCGTTCCTGATCGCCGGGCTGGCCGCCGGCCTGGCCGCCATCTGTTATGCCGAGCTGGCCTCGGCCGTGCCGGTGTCGGGATCCACCTACTCCTACGCCTACACCACCCTCGGGGAGGTGGTGGCCATGGGGGTGGCGGCCTGCCTGCTGCTGGAGTACGGCGTGTCGACCGCCGCCGTGGCGGTCGGCTGGAGTCAATACGTCAATAAGCTCCTGAACAACTTCCTGGGCTTCCAGTTGCCGGAGGCGCTGTCGGCGGCGCCCTGGGACGCCGAACCCGGGGTGGTGAACCTGCCGGCGATTGTCCTCGTCGCGCTGTGCGCGACGTTGCTGATCCGCGGGGCCAGCGAGTCGGCGAAGATCAACAGCATCATGGTGGTGATCAAGCTGGGCGTGCTGCTGATG
>VERS01000506.1 GCA_018882545.1 Mycobacterium sp. | reverse complement strand
ACGCGTACCGGTCCGTCCTCAAGTTCCACCCCCGCGCGCAGGGTCTTGCCCAGGCCGCGCGGCACTGAACCGCCGACCGTCGCCAGGTAGGTTTTCGGCACCTCGAAGGACGGGTGCATGAGCCGGTGCGCGAGTTCGCCGTCGTTGGTCAGCAGCAGCAACCCTTCGGTGTCGGCGTCAAGCCGGCCGACGTGGAAGAGCCGTTGGTTACCCCGAACCCGCTGCTCTACGAGGTCTCCCAGGCACGGCCGGCCGCGGTCGTCGGACATCGTGGAATGCATTCCGCGCGGTTTGTTCACCGCCAGGTAGACCATCGAGTCATCGAGGACGATCCGGCTGCCGTCGACCCGGATCTCGGCGGTCTCCGGATCCACGCGGGTACCGAGTTCAGTCACTATGCGGCCATCCACCGCCACCCGGCCGTCGGTGATCATCCGCTCGGCCACCCGTCGGGAGGCGATCCCGGCCTGTGACAGCACTTTCTGCAGTCGCACGCCGTCCGGGTCAGCCACCGGCGTCAACCATCACTGGTGTCGACATCGAAGGCCACCGGTGCCGGAGGCTGCGGTGCGCCGGCCAGTTTCGCGAATCGCGGCTCCCGGTCCAGCGTCTCACTCAGGTCGTCGATGACATCGACATCCGGTAGCAGCGGCGCGATGTCGGGCAGGTCGCCCAGCGAGGACAAGCCGAGCCGCTCCAGGAACAACTCCGTGGTGGAGAAGGTCGTCGCACCGGTATCGGCGTCGGTGCCCGCCTCAGTGATCAGCCCGCGCGCCACCAGTGTCCGCATCACCGCATCGACGTTGACGCCCCGCACCGCGCTCACCCTCGCCCGGGTCACTGGCTGGCGGTAGGCGACCACCGCCAGGGTCTCCAGCGCGGCACGGGTCAACTTCGAGCGGGTTCCGTCCATCAGCAGCCGCTCGACATACGGCGCGTACCGCGCGCGGGTGTACATCCGCCAACCGCCGCCCGCCTCGCGCAGGTCGATGCCGCTCTGGCGGGCATTGAGTTCATCGGCCAGCCCCATCAGGATCTGGGTGATGCGATGGACCGGTTGACCCGTCGCCGCTCCCAGCGCTTCGGCGCTGGCCGGGGAGTCGACCACCAGCAGGAGCGCTTCGAGCACCCGGGCCAACTCATCGTCGTCGACGTCGTCGACGTAGACGGTCTCTGCCGCGGCACCGTCGGGGTCATCCCCGTTCTGTTCCCAGCCAGTCTCTACGGTCATTGCTCTTCCCACTCGGCTCTAACCAGGTCTTCATTGGTCAGACGGTTGCCGGTCCACGAAACCTGAAGCACACCAAGCGGTTCTGACTGTTCGAAGGCTACCGCCCGGGCTCGGTAGAGCTCCAGAAGGGCCAGGAACCGTCCGACGATCTGGATAGGTTCCGAGCAGTCGGCCACCAGATCGGAGAACGACGCCCAGTGCCCCATCCCCCGGCGCTCGAGAAATGCCATCAACCGCTCTGCCTGTTCGTGCACCGACACCCGGACGACGTGCAGGTGATCGGTGCCCACCGTGGGGACCGGGCGGGGGGTGAATGCCGAGGCGGCGATCTCGGCAAAGGCCAGCGAATCGACTCCGAGCATCACCTCGGGCAGCAGATCGGCGAACTGGTTCTCCAGCGCCACCGAACGCGGGTAGCTGCGCAGCGCCGCCGCTTCGAGTTCGGCGAACATCTCTGCCACATGTTTGAAGGCCCGGTACTGCAGCAACCGCGCGAAGAGCAGGTCACGGACTTCCAGCAGCGCCAGATCCTCGGCATCCTCCACCTCTGCGGTCGGCAGTAACCGCGCCGACTTGAGATCCAGCAGGGTGGCGGCGATCACCAGGAAGGCCGTGGTCTCGTCGAGCTCAAGTTCGCGGCCGATATCCTTTGTGTAAGAGATGAATTCGTCAGTGACCTCATGCAGTGCAACTTCGGTCACGTCGAGGCGCCGAGCGAAGATCAGCTGCAACAACAGGTCGAACGGTCCCTCGAAGTTGGTCAGTCGGACCCGGAAGCCCTTCCCGGGGTCTTCGTCGGAGTCTCTTCCCGGGCCCTGCGAAGCCCCCTGCTCCGTGACGGATTCGGTGGTCACTTGCCGAAACGGTCGACGACCTCGCGGGCCAGCGCGCGGTATGCCTGCGCACCCGCCGATTTCGGGGCCCACGTGGTGATCGGCTCTCCGGCCACGCTGGTCTCCGGGAAACGGACGGTGCGAGTGATGACGGTGTCGAAGACCAATTCGCTGAATCGCTCCAGCACCCGGGCCATGACCTCGCGGGCGTTGACGGTGCGGGTGTCGAATCGTGTGACCAGGATTCCGCTGATGGACAGCTCAGGGTTCAACCGATCCCGCACCTTCTCCACCGTGTCGGACAGCAGGGCCAGCCCTCGGAGTGAGAAGAACTCACACTCGGTGGGGATGATCACCCCGTCGGAGCAGGCCAACGCATTGACGGTGAGCAGGCCCAACGACGGCTGGCAGTCGATCAGGACGTAGTCATAGCGATCCAGCATCGGACGCAGGGCGCGGGCCAGTGTCTGCTCCCGACCCACCTCGTTGACAAGCTGAATCTCGGCGGCGGAGAGGTCGATGTTGCTGGGAATCAGATCGAGGCCGGCGACTCGGGTGTGGATGACGACGTCGTCGACCGGGACTCTGGGCTCCACCATCAGGTTGTGCACCGTGTGTTCCAGTTCATGGTGCGGCACGCCCAGACCGGCCGACAGGGCCCCCTGCGGATCGAGGTCGACCAGCAGCACGCGGCGGCCGTACTCGGCCAGTGCGGCGCCGAGGTTGATGGTGGAGGTGGTCTTGCC
>VERS01000505.1 GCA_018882545.1 Mycobacterium sp. | reverse complement strand
TTCGTCGGCGGAGCCTTCGACGGAGTCGGCGGCGGCCTGCAGCACCGACACCACGGTCCCGGCCACCACCTGCCCACCCATCGCCGCGACCACCAGGGCGACCGCGTGCCGCAGCGCCGCGGCGAGCACGGCGACGTCGATGTCGGCGCGGCCGCGGTCGGCCTCGGCGGTCACCTCGGCCAGCGCCCGCAGGATCTGGGACAAAATCACCCCCGAGTTGCCCCTCGCCCCGTTCAGCGCCCCCCGGGCCAGGGCAGCGGCCACCTCGCCGACGTCACCGGTGCGGGCCGCCGGATCGGCTTCGGCCAGCCCGGCGCGCATGGTGAACAGCATGTTCGTCCCGGTGTCGGCGTCGGCGACCGGGAACACGTTGAGGCCGTTGATCTCGTCGGCGTGCCGGATCAGGGCGTTGACGCTGGCATGCGCCCAGTCGCGCAGGGCCGTCGCGTCCAGCGGCCGCTCGACCATCCGCACCTCCGATCCCGTGGCGTCAGCCTAACCAGGACCGGTGACGGATCCGGCCCTGCGCGCCGGCCCGATTTTGGTGTTCGGTCCACCGCGCCGGTATCCTGAGCAGTCGGGATTCGGCCGGGCGGGACCGCCCAGCCGCCCCCGTCCAAGACCTGAGGAGTTCTGACATGGCTGCCGTTTGCGATATCTGCGGGAAAGGCCCCGGGTTCGGCAAGTCGGTGTCGCACTCGCACCGGCGCACCAACCGCCGGTGGAACCCGAACATCCAGACCGTGCACGCCGCGACCCGTCCCGGCGGCAACAAGCAGCGCCTCAACGTCTGCACCTCCTGTCTGAAAGCCGGCAAGGTCACCCGCGGCTGAGTCCGGGTTCTGCGTCCGGTTTCTGCGTCCGGATTCAGGGCAGGCGCCAGTCCACCGGCTGGGCCCCCATCCCGGTCAGCGCTGCGTTGGCCCTGCTGAACGGCCGGGATCCGAAGAAGCCGCGGCTCGCCGACAGCGGCGAGGGGTGAGCCGACTCGATCACCGCGCACCCGTCGGCCGCCAGCATCGGCTTGAGCGTCGCCGCGTCGCGTCCCCATAACACCGCCACCATCGGCTCCTGCCGGGCCACCAGCGCCCGGATCGCGCATTCGGTGACGGTTTCCCAGCCCTTGCCGCGGTGGGACGCCGGGCTGCCCGGCCGGACGGTGAGGACCCGGTTGAGCAGCATGACACCGCGCTGAGCCCACGGGGTCAGGTCTCCGGTGGTCGGTTCCGGGTGGCCCAGGTCGGCGCAATACTCAGTGAAGATATTGCCCAGGCTGCGCGGCAGGGGGCGCACCTGCGGCGCCACCGAGAAACTCAGGCCCACCGCGTGCCCGGGCGTCGGGTACGGATCCTGCCCGACGATGAGCACCCGCACCGCGTCGAAGGGAAAGCTGAACGCCCGCAACACGTTCGGCCCGGCCGGTAGGTAGCGATGGCCGGCGGCCAGTTCCGCGCGCAGGAACTCGCCCATCCTGCCGACCTGGTCGGCCACTGGGTCCAGGGCCTGAGCCCAGCCGTCGTCGATGAGTTCGCGCAGGGGCCGGGCCGGTGTCACGGGAATTCAACCTAACGCCCACCGCTGCGACCCCGGGAGGGGCGTCTGCCCCGATACGCGGTCGTCGGGCACCGCGGTGAGACCGGCGGGCTAGGCAGCGTCGCTGTCGTCCCGGGGCAGCATGCGTTCGGGGTGGTGGTAGGTGTTGGTGCCGCCGCGGAGGGGTAGCCGTGGGGGTGGGAGCCATTGGGTGGAGCCGTCTTTGAGTTTGCGGGTCGTCCAACCGCCGGACTTGAGCCACGAGTGGTGGCATTTGCAGGCGAAGGTGAGTTTGTCGATGTTGGTCAGGCCGCCGTTGGCCCATTCGTCGACGTGGTGGGCTTGGGAGAGGTAGCCGGGTTTGTCGCAGCCGGGGAAGGTGCACCCGCGGTCTTTGGTGTGCAGAACGATTCTTTGGTCGGCGGAGGCGATCCGCCGGGAGCGACCCAGGTAGAGAGCGCGTTCGGTGTGTCGGTCGAAGACGGCCAGGTAGTGCCAGGCGTGGCTGGCCATCCGGATCACGTCGGGCATCGGCAGCAGTGTCCCGCCGGCGGTCACGGCCATCCCGGCCGCGGTGTGCAGTTGCTCGAGGGTGGCCGAGACGATGACGGTGACCGGCAGTCCCTGGTGCTGGCCCAGTTTGGGGTCGCCGAGTTGTCCGCGGATCAGGGCCGCCAGGGCGTCGTGCTGGCGTTGGCGGTGGCTGCGGGTGTCGCGGTCGGCGACCTGCGGGGTGGGTTCTTCGGTGATGGTGGGGGTTTGGTCCTCGGGGTTGCACATCCCGGGGGCGGCGAACTTGGCCATCCAGGCCTCCAGCAGGGCCCGCAGTTCGGGGGTGGCGGTCAGCCGCCCGGTGCTCATGCCGTCCGGTCCCTGCCCGCCGCACCAGCTGAATCCGCGCTTGCGGGCCCGGTCGGCGTCGGAGAACTGCCCGTCGGGGTTGAGTCGCAACGCTAACTGCCCGGCCAGTTTGGCCAGTTGGTCGGGCCGCAGCGCGGCGGCGTGTTCGGCCAGGAACGCCTCGGCATCGGCGGCGTCGGTGGGGGCGATGTGGTCGGGTAGGTCGCGCATGAAGGTGTCGATGACGCGGACATGTTCCCCGTCGAGGATCCCGGCATGCCAGGCGGTGGCGGTGGCGGGCAGTGCGGGCGGCACCTGCTGGCCGGTCAGGGTGGTGCGGGGGCTCAGTTGGCCGGCGTTGCGGATCCGGCGGGCGGCCTGGCCGGGGCTGACCCGCAGGACGTCGGCGAGGGTCCGTTTGCTTGGCCCGCCCCGTTCC